>VAYF01000003.1 GCA_005883885.1 Actinomycetota bacterium
ATCAGCCGGTGGTCGACCTCGACACGGGGCTGATGCTGAGCGTCGAAGCCCTGATCCGATGGGTCGAACCCGACGGGACGATGGTTCCACCGAACGACTTCATCCCGCTCGCGGAAGAGCTCGGATTGATCGAGCAGATCGGCGATTGGGTCGTTCGAGAGCTCACCTACCAGGTCCAGGCGTGGCGCGAGCTGGACATCGATCTGGAGGTCGGATTCAATCTGTCGCCACGCCAGTTCTGGCAGCCCGACCTGGCGAAGAGGATCCAGCACGAGTTCCGCGCCGGCGGCGTTGATCCGTCGAAGGTGCTCGTGGAGGTGACCGAATCCTCCGCGATGATGGACCCCGACCGCGCGCAGGCGATCCTGCGCGAGCTGCACGATGCCGGGTTCGCGATCGCGATCGACGATTTCGGGACGGGCTACTCGTCGCTCTCGCGGCTGCGCGACATGCCGGTCAAGGTGCTGAAGATCGACCGTTCGTTCGTCAGCGGCGTCCACGACGACCGGCAGGCGCGCTCGATCGTCAGCGCGTTCCTGGAGCTCGCGAGCGGCCTCGACATCGTGACGCTCGCCGAGGGGATCGAGACGCGCGAAGAGCTCGACTTCCTGCGGGAACGCGGCTGCGACCTGGGTCAGGGCTTCTACTTCTCGCGGCCCGTGCCGCCCGAGGAGATCATCGCGTTCGCCCTCGGTGGGATCCCGACCGCCGCGACCATCCGCTCCGGGTGAGCCGCCGGCTCAGCCGGACAACGCGGCGCGGACCGACCGGGCGATCCCGCCGGCGTCGATCCCCGCCCACGCGCGCAGCTCCTCGGGGGTCGCAGAACCCGGCAGGTCGGTGACCGCGAGCTTCACGACGCGTCCGCGGAGCGGACCGGTGGCGGCGATCGCATCGAGCACCGCGTCGCCCAGCCCTCCTTCGATCCGGTGGTCCTCGACGACCACGAGCAGGTCCGTCCCCTCGAGCGCCGTGCGGATCGTCTCCGCGTCGATCGGCTTCACGCTGTAGCAGTCCAGCACGCGCGCCGCGATCCCCTCGGCGCCGAGGATGTCGCGCGCCGCCAGACACGTGTGGACGGTGATCCCGGCGCCGATCAGCGTCACGGCGTCGTGGTCAGTGGCCGACAACGTCTTCGACCCACCGACCGGGAAGTCCTCATCGTGCGGGTACAGGATCGGGGTTGCTTCCCGCGTCGTGCGCACGTACGAGATCCCCTGCAGGTCGCACATCGACGTCACGAGCCGGACCGTGCTGTGACCGTCCGCGGGATAGAGCACCGTCGTGCCGTTGATCGCTCGGAAGACGGCGAGGTCCTCCAGCGCCATCTGGGACGGCCCGTCCTCGCCGATCGAGATCCCGGCGTGCGATCCGCAGAGCCGCAGGTCGGCCCGGCTGATCGCACCCATCCGGATGTGATCGGCCGCGCGCGTCCAGAAGGCTCCGAACGTCGCCGCGAAGGCGGTCTTCCCGAGGGCCTGCAGGCCGGTCGCGGTGCCGAGCAGGCATCCCTCGGCGATGTACAGCTCCACGAACCGCTCCGGCGCCACGGCTTGGGCCTCGTCGGTGTAGGTCGAGTTGCCGACCTCGCCGTCGAGGACGACCAGGTCCGGCCGACGGTCGACGAGCCAGGCGAGCGTGTCGCCGAACGCCTTGCGGGTCGCGACCGGTCCGTCGTAGACGGGGGCAGCCGGTGGGTCCGCGTCGCGCACCACCTGCGTCGGCCGGAACTCGGGCGGAGACGGAGGCGTGACGAGGAGGTCGCTCCGGCCGCCGAGTTGATCGATCGCATCCTGGAGCTGATCGCTCGGCACGGCCTTGCCGTGCCAGCCCTCCTTGTTGGCGAGGAAGGAGACGCCGTGCCCTTTCTCCGTCCGGGCGACGATGAAGGTCGGGTGGTCGTCGGCGATCGCGTTGCGGTAGGCGAGGTCGATCTGCTCGACGTCGTGGCCGTCGATCTCCGTGGCGCTCCAGCCGAACGCCTCGGCCCGGCGCCGGAACACATCCCCGGCCCACCCGTGCATCGTGGGACCACGCTGTCCGAGGCGGTTCAGGTCGAGGATCGCGGTGACGTTGCTCGCGCCGTGGAACGCGATCGCTTCCATCGCCTCCCAGACCGAGCCCTCTGCCATCTCGGAGTCACCGAGCAGCACCCAGACCCGCGCGTCGCTGCCATCGAGCCGCATCGACACGGCCATCCCGAGCCCGATCGCGAGCCCCTGGCCGAGGGACCCGGTCGCCACGTCCACCCAGGGCAACTCGGGGATCGGGGCCGGATGACCCTGGAGCGGCGAGCCCTGCTTGCGGAGGGTCAGGAGCTCGTCGTCGCCGAACGCGCCGATCCCTTTCAGCGTCGCGTACAGGCCTGGCGCGGCGTGGCCCTTCGACAGGATGAATCGGTCGTTCGACGGGTACGCGGGGTCTTTGACGTCGAACCGGAGGTGGTCGGCGAACAGGACGGCCAGCAGGTGCGCACACGACATCGATGAGGTCGGGTGACCGGAACCCGCCGCCGTCGTCGCGCGCAGGCTGTCGACCGCGATCTGCGCGGCGAACCCGTTCCAGAGCTGAGCGCGATCTTCCACCGCTCCCTCCTCGCTGTCGGCGTCGAGCGAGGGGAGCCTACCGCCGTTGGACGTTGAGGCTTGGGTCGCGAACCCCGCGGTAGCCTCTTCGTGTGAGCAGCGAACCGGTGGGCTTCCGCGATCTCGGCGTTTCGGATGAGGTCGTGCAGGCGCTCGCCCAACGGGGGATCCTGGCGCCGTTCCCGATCCAGTCGATGGTGTGGGAGGACGCGCGCGCGGGGCGCGACACCCTCGCGCGCTCCAAGACCGGTTCGGGGAAGACCCTGGGGTTCGCGATCCCGATCGCCGAACGGCTCGACCCCGACGCGCAGCCGCTGCCCGCGGCGCTCGTCCTCGTTCCCACGCGCGAGCTCGCCCAACAGGTGCGGGAAGACTTCGAGGTCGTGGCTGCGGCGAAGGGTCTTCGCGTGCAGGCGGTGTACGGGGGAACGCACGTCCGCGAGCAGGCGCGCGGGGTCGAGCGCTCCCACGTGTTGATCGCCACGCCCGGCCGGCTCGACGATCTGGCCACCCGGGGGCTCGTCCGGCTGGACGGCATCAGCGTGCTGGTCCTGGACGAGGCCGACCGGATGCTGGACATGGGTTTCCAGCCGCAGGTCGACCGGATCGTCCGACGTCTGCCGAAGGACCGACAGACCATGTTCTTCTCCGCGACCCTGGACGGGGCCGTCGGACGGATCGCCGAGGTGTACACGCGCGACCCGGTGCTCCACGAGGTCGCGGGCTACGACCGCGCCGTCGTCGAGGAGGCGGATCATCGCTTCATCTCCGTACCGCCGCACGACAAGCTCGCGAAACTCACGGAGCTCGCGACCGCCGAGGGTGGGCTCACGCTGGTGTTCGTCAACACGAAGCGAGCGGTGGACGATCTGGCGCGACGGTTGAAGGCGGAGGGCGTGCCGGCGCTGGCGCTCCACGGCGATATGCGCCAGGAGGCGCGGGATCGCTCCTTGAAGCGGTTCGAAGACGGTCACGTCGGTGTGCTGGTCGCGACGGACGTCGCGGCACGCGGGCTCGACCTGGACGACATCACGCTCGTCGTGAACTACGACGCGCCGCTCGACGACAAGTCCTACGTCCACCGCGTGGGGCGGACCGCGCGGGCCGGTCGGGCGGGGACCAGCGTCACGTTCGTGACACCCCAGCAGCAAGGGGACATCTCGCGCATGGCGGCGCGGCTGGATCTCCACGCGGAGTTCGAGCTCGAGGGGATGAAGGTGGTGCCGCCCCGGACCGTGTTCAAAGGGGGGCCGAAGGGGCGGCGCAGCGCCTTCCGTCCGCCGAAGCGGACGTGAAAGCGCTGCGTCGCCTCAGATCGCGAGCCCGCCCTCGATCACGTGCAGCCCGGCTCTGCGGTGCATCGCGGTGATCTGCTCGGCGGGGATGGGGCGCGAGAAGTAGAAGCCCTGCCCGAACGGGCAGCCGCGGTCCGCCAGGAACCGCCACTCGTCCTCGGTCTCGATCCCCTCGGCGAGCGGCTCCATGCCGAGGTTGTTCGCGAGCGCGATGATCGCCGACACCATGCTCGCGCTCTGCGGGTCCGTGTGGACCTCCCGGACGAAGGTGCGATCGATCTTGAGCACGTCGACGGGCATGTAGCGCAGTCGCGAGAGCGACGAGTAGCCCGTCCCGAAGTCGTCGATCGCGAGCCGGAGCCCTTCGTCCTTGAAGCCGTACAGGACGTCGAGGGTGTGGTCGGGGTCGTTCATCGCGGTGGACTCGGTGATCTCGACGGTCACCCGTGCGGGATCCATCCCCGCGGACCGGACCTGCCGTGCGATCCGACCGACGGGATCGTCCTGCCAGAGCTGCCGGGGGGAGAGGTTGAACCCGATCTCCAGCTCGATCCCCTCGGCCCGCCAGATCGCGTCCTGACGGCCGATCTCCTCGACCACCCAGCCGCCGATCGCGTCGATCAGGCCCATCTCCTCGGCGAGGGGGATGAACTCTCCCGGCGCGAGCATCCCCCCGTTGGGGTCCGGCCAGCGGATCAGGGCCTCGACCCCGTACATGTCCCCGGTCCCGAGCTCGATCAGCGGTTGGTAGTGGAGCGTCCAACTCTGCTGATCGACGGCCTTGCGGAGCCGGGTCGACAGCGACAGCTTCGTCCGCGCGTCCGCGTCATCCGCGTGATGCACGACGTAGCCGCCCGGGCCCGACCGCTTCGCCCGGAACATCGCCGCGTCGGCGTTCCGCAGGAGCCCACCGGCATCGGTCGCGTCGGCCGGATAGAGGCTGATCCCGACCGAGACGGAGGCGTAGAGCTCGGTGCCGTCCAACTCGAAGGGCGACTCCAACAGCTGCTGCACGCGATCGGCGACCTGGATCGCGGCCAGTGTCACCCCGTCGGTGCCGGCGGGACCGGGTGTGGGCTCGATGTCCGCCAGCAACAGCAGGAACTCGTCGCCACCCTGACGAGCGATCAGATCGGTCTCCCGGACCGCCCCGCGGAGCCGTTCGGCGAGCGCCGCGATCAGATCATCCCCCGCCTCGTGCCCGAGGGAATCGTTCACGAGCTTGAAGTTGTCGACGTCGAGCGTGAGCACCGCGACGCCGTGCTCGTGCCGGTCGG
>VAYF01000362.1:0-1544 GCA_005883885.1 Actinomycetota bacterium
TTCTGGTCGCCCATCTCAACAGCGAAGTGGTGGCGCGCGAGGTACGCGCCGTAGACGTAGCCCTGCACCTCGCACAGGGCGATCGGCGTCTTGGCCAGATCGCCGTCGGCAAAGCGCACCGCATCCCACGAGTCCTTCCAGCCCTGGTTGGCGAGGCCGCGGTCGGACGCCCGCTGGTACTCGACATAGCCGTCGCCGTCACGGTCGCCGAACTGCTCGATCCACTCGATCGCCCGATCGGCGTGCGGCAGGAGGCTGTCGACCAGCTCGCGGGCGAGGCCCCACCGGCGAAGCTCGCCGAGGAGCATGACGAACAGCGGCGTGGCGTCCGCGGTGCCGTAGTAGACCGTGCCGCCACCCAACGACAGCGATGCCGCGTCACCGAAGCGCATCTCGTGCAAGATTCGGCCCGGTTCCTCCTCGGTGAGGAGGTCGACCTGCTCGCCCTGGAAGCGGGCGAGCGTCTGGAGCACGCCGAGCGCGAGGTCGGGGTCGGCGATGAGTGCCATCCACGCCGTGAGGATCGAGTCGCGGCCAAAGAGCGTCATGAACCACGGCGCGCCGGCCGCGATGACGGTGCGTTCGGGGAAGTCAGGGTCGAATATCCGCAGTGCACCGAGGTCCTCGGCGCTGCGGGTGATGACGTTGCGGAGCACCAGGTGGTCGGTCTCGATGAGCGGCACCTCCCGCCGCCACTTCTGCAGGCGCTCGGTGGGCGCGGCCCGCTCGACGGGGCGGCCGCACCGGTACCGCGGCTCGATCTCCTCGTCGTCGATGCTCGGCGCAACCTCGACGCACATCGACCACTCGCCACGCGCCGGCACGATGACCTCGAGCGTCATCACGTCGCCGGCAACGCGCCCGTGCTCGCTCGCAGTCACCCGAACGCCCCGGCGGATCGTGCCCTTGCGGCAGCTGAACGAGATCTGCCCGTCGACCGACTCCGACCGATGGTCCTCGGGCTCGCTGTGGACGTATCCCTCCTTGACCTCGAACAGGTCGGCGAAGTCGGCTTCGACCCGCAGCTCGAGCGCGCAGAACGCGGGCTCGCTGCCGAAGTTGCGCACCGTGACGTCCTCGCGCATGCCCCGGCCGATGTAGCGATGGCGCAGCACCATGAGCGTGCTCTCGGACCGGCCCGGGCGGGTGCGGCTCCGGCCGACGAAGCTGGCCGAGAACGGCTCGACCGGCGACGCCGCCAGCGGCTCGGGCTGGTGGCCGTTGAGCCGCAGCTCGAAGCGGGACAGGATCCGCGAGTCACGGAAGAAGAGGCCCTGGGGACCGCCGGGGACGATGTCGCCCGACCGCCCCGAGATGCAGAACGAGGACTCTTCGACGAGGGTGACCATGCCGCCCTGCGCACCGAGCAGCGAGGCGCTCTCGCCGGCGAACGCCCAGGGCTCGGCCATTGCGCTGATGCTAGCTGTGAACCGTATTTCCACTACGCGGATAGTGCTAATAGAATCGAGACGTGGGTACGCCGCTCTTCGCCGTGGAGGACCTCCACGTCTCCGTCGCGGGCACCGAGATCCTGCGCGGCGTCG
>VAYF01000362.1:1725-2973 GCA_005883885.1 Actinomycetota bacterium
ATGAAGCGGCTCGACATGGACCCGTCGTTCGGCGACCGCTACCTCAACGAGGGGTTCTCGGGCGGCGAGAAGAAGCGCAACGAGATCCTCCAGATGGCGATCCTCGAGCCCGACGTCGCCATCCTCGACGAGACCGACTCCGGCCTCGACGTCGACGCCCTCAAGGTGGTGGCGCGCGGCGTGCAGGAGGTGCGCACCGACCGGCCCGAGCTGGGCGTGCTGCTCATCACCCACTACCAGCGCATCCTCCGCTACCTCGAGCCCGATGCGGTGCACGTGCTCGTCGACGGTCGCGTCGTCGAGAGCGGCGGCCCCGAGCTGGCCCAGCGCCTGGAGAAGGAGGGGTTCGAGTCATGGCGCTCGACGTGACCCGCGTCAAGAAGGACTTCCCGCTCCTCGACCGTGAGGTGCACGGGCGCCGGCTCGTCTACCTCGACTCGGCTTCGTCGTCGCAGAAGCCGCGCGCCGTGCTCGATGCGATGGACGACGTCTACGAGACGCATTACGCGAACACCCACCGCGGCGTCTACGCCATCGCCGAGGAGGCGACGGCCGCCTACGAAGGGGCCCGCGGCAAGCTCGCCCGCTTCATCGGCGCCGCCACCGACCGCGAGCTGATCTTCACCAAGAACGTGACCGAGGCAATCAACCTCGTCGCCCACTCCTGGGCGCGCCACAACCTGGGTGAGGGCGACGCCATCCTGCTCAGCGAGATGGAGCACCACGCCAACCTGGTGCCGTGGCTCATGCTCAGGGAGGAGCGCGGCGTCGAGCTGCGCTACCTGCCTGTCACCGACGACGGCCACCTCGACGTGAACGATCTCGACCGGCTCGTCGACGGCGTGAAGCTGGTGAGCATCACGGCCATGTCCAACGTGCTGGGCACGCTCACGCCGGTTCACGAAGTCGCCGACGCCGCCCACGCGGCCGACGCGCTCCTGCTCGTCGACGCGGCGCAGTACGTGCCCCACCTGCCGACCGATGTCGCCGCCCTCGGCTGCGACTTCCTCGGCTTCACGGGCCACAAGATGCTCGGGCCCACCGGCATCGGGTGCCTGTGGGGCAGGGAGAGCCTGCTCGAGTCGATGCCCGCGTTCCTCGGCGGCGGCGAGATGATCCGCGACGTGCGCCTCGACGGCTGGGAGCCCACCGAGATCCCCTGGAAGTTCGAGGCCGGCACCCAGCCCATCGCAGAGGCGATCGGGCTCGGTGCCGCCGTCGACTACCTCGAAGCGCTCGGCATGCGCG
>VAYF01000361.1 GCA_005883885.1 Actinomycetota bacterium
GGCCGCCAACAGCGCGGTGTGCTTCGCGCTCGGCATCACCAACGCCGACGCCGTCTCGCTCAAGCTTCTCTTCGAGCGCTTCCTCTCGCCCGAGCGCGACGGACCGCCCGACATCGACCTCGACATCGAGCACGAGCGGCGCGAGGAGGCCATCCAGTACGTCTACGCGCGCTACGGCCGCGACAAGGCCGCCCAGGTGGCCAACGTCATCACCTACCGGGCCAAGTCGGCGGTGCGCGAGATGGGCAAGGCGCTCGGCCACGTCGACGACGAGGTGAACGTGTGGTCGAAGCAGGTCGACGCGTGGGGAGCGCTTCGAGCGACCGTCGAGGCCGGCGACCACGACATCCCGGTGCCCGTGCTGGCCCTCGCCGAACAGGTGCAGGGCTTCCCTCGCCACCTCGGCATCCACTCGGGCGGGATGGTCATCTGCGACCGGCCGGTGGTGGAGGTGTGCCCGGTCGAGTGGGCGCGCATGGAGGGGCGCAGCGTCCTGCAGTGGGACAAGGACGACTGCGCCGCGGCGGGGCTGGTGAAGATCGACCTCCTCGGCCTCGGCATGCTCACGATGCTCCATCTCGCCGTCGATCTCGTGCGCGAGCACCATGGCGTCGAGGTCGACCTCGCCACCATCCCCCAAGAGGACGAGGTCTACGACCTGCTCTGCGCGGCCGACACCGTTGGTGTGTTCCAGGTCGAGAGCCGGGCCCAGATGGCGACGCTGCCGCGCCTGAAGCCGCGCTGCTTCTACGACCTTGTCGTCGAGGTCGCCCTCATCCGGCCGGGGCCCATCCAGGGCGGCTCGGTGCACCCCTACCTCCGCCGGCGCAACGGGCAGGAGCCCGTCACCTACCTGCACCCGCTGCTCGAGCCGTCGCTCGAGAAGACGCTCGGGGTGCCGCTGTTCCAGGAACAGCTCATGCAGATGGCCATCGACGTCGCCGGCTTCAGCGCCGCCGAGTCCGACAAGCTGCGCCAGGCCATGGGCTCGAAGCGCAGCCACCAGCGCATGGAGGCGCTGCGGGCTCGCCTCTACGCCGGCATGGCCGAGCGCGGCATCACCGGCGAGGTGGCCGACGTCATCTACGAGAAGCTCGCCGCCTTCGCCAACTTCGGCTTCCCCGAGAGCCACTCGGTGTCGTTCGCCTACCTCGTGTACTCGTCGGCGTGGATGAAGCACCACTACCCGGCCGCGTTCACCGCCGCGTTGCTGAACGCGCAGCCGATGGGCTTCTGGTCGCCGCACACGATCGTGCAGGACGCCCGCCGTCACGGCGTCGTCGTGCGCGGGC
>VAYF01000004.1:0-6175 GCA_005883885.1 Actinomycetota bacterium
CTCAGCGAGCGCGCGGAGGGCTCGGATCCCGTCGATCCCGACACCGGCATCGAGGAGGCGCTTCACGTTCCGTGCGATCGCGTGGTCCCGTGGCGAGTAGCGGAGTCGGCCGTGCTCTCGCGAGGGGCTTATCAGACCCTGCCCCTCCCAGTAGCGGACCACCCTCGGCGTGACGTCGACTTCCTCGGCGAGCCGAGGTATCGCGGTGAGCTCTTCGTCTTTATCTGACATATCCGTGTAACATCCTGTCGAGGGCCGGCTCCCGAAGCCTAGCCCAGCACACACGAGGAGGCAAAACATGGGATCTCTGTGCGCCGAACACGCAGGGAAGGATGACGAGACCGTGTCACGTCCGGATCGGATCGGCACCGCGATCGGGGTGGTCGCGTCGGGGGCCCTCCTGGTGGCCCTCGCAGCGCGCGGCCTGCCAAAGGTGGTCGGCTCGTTCGAGGAGACCTGGAGAGCCTTCGCCTTCGTTGGCGCGGTGATCCTGGGGGGATGGGTTGGGGTGCGTTTCGGCGTTTTCGAAAGGGCTGGCAGCCGCATCCTGCGTTCGGCGGCCTCGCGAGCTCTCGCTGGAGTGGCGATCCTGGTCTGGGTCTTCGTCCTATCCGGGATCACGAACCTGGACGTGGCGGTCGTGGCCGCAACACCGCTCGCCCTCGTGATCGCGGCCGACCGAGGCCTCGACGGAGCCTTGGTGGCACTCGGCGTGGCGCAGGTCGCCAACGCGGGTTCGATCCTCCTGCCGACCGCCAACCTCACGACCCTCCTCGTCCTCGGCCCGGCGGCCAGCGACGTCTCGTACGTCCGACAGGCGTGGCTCGCATGGCTGCTCGTGGGGGCCGTGACGCTCGCGGTCCTCGGCCCGCTCGCGAGCCGCAGCGGCCGCAAGCCCACGACCGTCCGGACCGATTGGTCGCTCGCTCGGATCGGCCTCGACCTCGTCGGCATGTTCGTGCTCGCCTCGTCCTTGCGGGCGCTCGTGCCGAACGGGATCGGCATCGGAACCGGGTATTGGTCGGCGGCGATCGGAAGCTCAACGCTCGCCGCGGCTATGAACAACCTGCCTGCCGCGGCGGCCGTGCACGTGACCAGTCCGGCCGCCGCTTGGGGAGCGACCGCCGGACTCGCGATCGGTCCGAACCTCCTGCTGACGGGGTCGGTGGCGTCGGTGATCGTGCGGCGGATGGCTCGGGAAGGCGGCGTCGAGGTGGACCTGCGGACCTTCAGCCTCGTCGGCTTCGGGCTCGTGCCCGCCCAGCTGGTGGCTGCGTTCCTCGGGCTGCGGCTGGTCGGAGCCATCCGAGGCTAACGCCGCCCATCGCCCCCCACCGACGGATCTGTCGGTCGGTCGGACCTCAGCCCCACCTGAGCGCGTCGAGGAAGGCGCGGAACTTGCGTTCCGTCTCGTCGACCTCGGCATCCGGGATGCTGCCCGCGACGATCCCGGCGCCCGCGTAGAGCGTCGCCCGGTGGCCGCGGAGCTCAGCGCAGCGCAGCGCGATCGCCCATTCGCCGTCGCCGGTCGCGTCCATCCACCCCACCGGCCCGGCGTACGAGCCCCGGTCGAACGGTTCGAGCTCACGGATCACGGCGAGAGCAGCGCCACGCGGCTCGCCCGCGACGGCGGGCGTGGGATGGAGCGCTCGGACCAGCTCCAGCACACCCGGCGATGGCTCCCGCAGCAGGCCTCGGAACCTCGTCGACAGGTGCCAGACGTTGGGCGTCTCCAGCAGCGCCGGCGCCCGATCCCACGTCAGCTCGCGACAGAACGGGCGGAGCACTTCAGCGATCGCCTCCACGACGATCGCGTGCTCCTCCCGGTCCTTCGCCGATGCCAGCAGCGCGTCGGCGTTCGCGCGATCCTCGTCGGGATCGCCCGACCGAGTCGCGGATCCCGCGAGCGGGTTCGAACGCACCTCGCGCCCGAATCGTGACACCAGCAGCTCGGGAGACGCACCGACCAGGTTGCCGGCCGTCGTGGGCGTGGCGAAGGTGAAGGCGTCGGGGTTCACCGCGCGGAGCCGGTGCGCGAGGCGCCGGGCGTCGAGCTCGCGGCCGGCATCGACCTCGATCGCGCGAGCGAGCACCACCTTGCGTAGCCCGGGACCCACACGGCGAACGACGTCCGCGACCGCGGCCGCGTACCCCTGGGGCGAGGGGACCGCGTCGAGCTGCCGGGCCGTGAACGGTTGCCGCGGGATCGGCACGGGCATGCGACCGAACGGGCTCTCCGATCGAGGGACGACCTCGTCGCCGACGTCGATCCGAACGGTCTCCCCCGGTGCGCTCCGTCGCACCGTCCGGGACGCGACCGAGAGCGTCGATCCCATCCCCCCGGTGTCGCGGAACGGGACCGTCCCGACGGCGACGGTCCTTCCTCCGCCGGCGATCGCACGATCGATATCCGCGAGCATCCCCTCGGCGGCGTCGAGGGGTGCCGTCGCCACGATCGGCGCGGACGCGGCCACGCCGTCCCCTGCCCGTTCGAAGAGGAAACCTCCTTCGGAGTACGCGGCGAGGAGGTCGAACGCATCGCCGAGCTTCTCGATGTGCCCGCCCGGTTGCGACGCGCCCACGGATGGGCTCACGCGCGCGTCCCGACGAACAGCTGCGTGATCCCACCGGAGAGTTGGAGCCGGCGGATCGACGGGAACCCGACCGCGCGGAGCATCCCGACCATGTCGGCCGGCGAGGGGAGGTAGGCCATCGACCGGGGCAGGTACCGGTAGGCGGCGCGATCGGAGAGCGCGCCGCCGATCAACGGCACGACCTTCTCGAAGTACAGCGCGTGGCCGGCGCGGAGCACACGGTTGTCCGGACGGCTCGCGTCGAGCAGCGCGACGGAGCCGCCAGGTCGCACGACCCGCGCCAGCTCGGCGAACAGTTCCGGCAGCGAGGCCACGTTGCGGAGGGCGAACCCGCACGTGATGCCGTCGGCGCTTCCGTCGCGGAACGGGAGCCGGAGGGCGTCTGCCTGCACCAGCGGGGCGTCGGTCCGGGCTTCGCGCAGCATCCCGAGCGCGAAATCGAGCCCGATCGCACGGTACCCCGCTCGCTCGAGCTCGCGGCACAGGTCGCCGGTCCCGCACGCCAGATCGAAGACCAGCGAGCCGCTCGGCAAGTGGAGCTCGCGGACCGTCCGACGCCGCCATCCGACATCCATGCCGAAGGTCATCACCCGGTTCACGAGGTCGTACCGGGGAGCGATCGTGTCGAAGAGGCCGCGCACGGTGCGCGCCTTGTCCTCGCCCTGAGGCAGTGGCGCGCTCACGTCTCGATCCGCGCTTCCGCCGCTTCGAGGACGACGCGCCGGAAGTGGTTCGAGACGAGGGCCGTCACGGCCGGCAGCAGCTCGCGGAACGCCTCCACCATCTGCGCCGCGGCGACGGGATCGTCGCCTGCCGTGTCGTGGATCGGCTTGCGAACGTGCGCGTCGAACAGGTCGACGGCGCGCTCCGCGAGTCCGCGGAGCGCGCCGTCGGCATCGCGCGCGAGCCCGAGGAGATCGCCGAGCGGCAGCCCGAACTCGAGGAGACGGAGCGCCGTTCGAACGAGCTCGGTGTCCGCCGGCGTGTACCGCATCTCGCCGTCGACCGCGCGGCCGATCCGGATCCCTTCGCGCTCCACCGCCTGGATCAACGACGCGGGGACGCCGCTCATCGCCGCGAAGTCCTCGAGATCCAACGATCGGTGGTCCTCGCCCGTCTCCCCGCGAGCCTCGGCGACGGCGGCCGCCAGGTCTGCGTCCGCGTCGCCGAGCTCCCCCCGTACGACCCGCCCGATCGCCGCGAGCGTGAGGCCCTTCCGCTGGAGGTCGCGGATCCGCCGGATCCGCTCCGCATGGACCTCGTCGTACCAGGCCACGCGTCCTTCGCGATCGGGCTGCGGCAGGAGGCTTCGCGACTGGTAGTAGCGGACCGTATCCACCGACACCTCGCACGCGGCGGCCAGCTGCTCGACCCGGTACCTCACGACCGTTCACTCTACGAGTGCGCACTCGAACCTTCACACCGACCGCTCGCATCACCCCCGCTCCGCTCTCGGGGCTACCATGCGCCGCGTGAAGCACGCCGTGCGGGCCGTCAGCCTCTCGGTGGTCCTCCTCTGTGTCGCCGGGACCATGGCGGCGGGGACGGCACTCAAGTACCGCTGCGCCACAGGGAACTACGACGGGCGGCAGTACCGTGACCTCTGCTACTCGGACATCGTGCCCCTCCTCGGGACCGAACAGCTCGCGGGCGGCCGGATGCCGTTCCTCGACCGATGCGCGCCGTCGTCGAACAACTGCGACGAGTACCCCGTGCTCACGATGTACGTGATGCGAACCACCGCGTGGATCTCCGGGGACCGAACCGCGAGCTTCTACTACACCAACGCGCTCGTGCTCACCGCCTTCGCCGCGGCCACCTCCGTCGGCCTCTGGCTCCTCGCCGGGCGACGCGCTCTCTGGTTCGCCCTCGCTCCGACCCTGCTGATCCTCGGCACGATCAACTGGGACCTCGTGGCCGTCGCGCTCGCGACGCTCGCGTTGGTGACGTTCGCCTCGCGCCGCGACGGATGGACGGGGGTGCTCCTGGGGCTCGGCGCGGCCGCCAAGTTCTACCCCGCGCTCCTCGTGATCCCGTTGTTCCTCCAGGGGATCCAGGATCGCGAGCCGGATCGCTCGGTCCGCGTGCTGTGGTGGACGGTCGGCACCTGGGCCATCGTGAACCTCCCGTTCGCCGTTGCCGCGCCGGGTGCGTGGTTCGAGTTCTTCCGCTTCAACTCCGGTCGCGTCGCCGACTTCGATAGCCTCTGGTACATCGCGTGCCGGCATCGGGATGCGGCGTGCATCTCCACGGGGACGATCAACGCGTGGTCCCTGATCCTGTTCATCGCGGCTGCCGGGTTCCTGCTCTTCCTCAAGTGCCGCCGCGACCCCGACTTCCCACGATGGACGCTCGGGTTCCCGCTGCTCGCGTGCTTCCTGCTCTTCAACAAGGTGTACTCGCCGCAGTACAGCCTCTGGCTGCTCCCGTGGTTCGCTCTCGTCGTTCCGCGCTGGACGTGGTTCGCGGCGTTCGAGGCCGCCGACGTCGCGGTGTTCGTGACCCGCTTCCGATACTTCTTCCCGGTCTACGTGGCGGGCGGCTCCTTGACTCCGGAGGAACGGTGGTTCGAGCTCGCGGTGCTCCTGCGCGCGGTGGTCCTGATCGGCTGCTTGGTGATCTGGGTCCGCAGCGATGCCCCCACGCTGGTCTTGGGAGCGCGCGGCTGGCGACCGCTCGGCGCGGCGAGGCGGGTGCCTGCGTGAACCTGGCGACGCAGGCCGATCCTCGGATCCGGGACGGACTGCGCGAGTCGCTCTGGGCGTTCGGGGGGGCTCGACTGCTGCTGTTCGTGATCTCGGTCGCGGGCGGGGGTACCCTCGCGCTGCCGCCCGGCCAACCGCCGACCGATGCCGGATTCCCGGCTCCGAACCTGCTCCCCGGGTGGCACATGCTGTTCACGGCGACCCAGCGGCAGGACGCGGCGTGGTTCTTGCGGATCGCGACCACCGGGTACGCGCCGGGAGACGGAAGCGCTGCTTTCTTCCCGCTGTACCCCTTGACCGTGAGGCTCGTGGGAGCCCTCCCGGGGATCGGACCGCTCGGCGCCGCACTGATCGTGTCCAACGCCGCATTCCTCGGCGCCCTCATCATGGTCCACGCGCTGACGAGGTTGGAGCTCGGGCGGGAGGCCGCGCGGCGGACCGTCCTTCTCGGCGCCTTCTTCCCGACCGCGTTCTTCCTGCTCGCCCCGTACACCGAACCGCTGTTCCTCTTGCTGTCGATCAGCGCGTTCTGGTTCGCCAGGCGCGATCGATGGCTGTTGGCGATGCTGGCGGGAGCCGGTGCGGCGGCGACCCGCAACCTCGGTGCCCTGCTTGTCGTCGCGCTTGCGCTCGAGGCGCTCAGCCAGTGGCGGCGCGGCCGGCTGTTGCTCCCGCGACTGGGCGCCGCGTTCGGGGTGGCGCTCGGGCCCCTTTCCTACTTCGTCTTCTGGCAGATCCGGTTCGGGGAGTTCTGGGCGCCGCTCGACGCCCAACGCAACTGGCAGCGCGAGCCCACGTTCCCGCTCACCGCCGTGTGGCACGCGCTCACACTCACCTGGCGGTATCAGACCTGGTGGCTGATCGACGTGATCGTCG
>VAYF01000004.1:6180-17332 GCA_005883885.1 Actinomycetota bacterium
CTGACCTTCACGTACGACCAGCGACCCCTGACCTCGATGCCCAGGTTCATGGCGGTCGTGTTCCCCGCGTGGTGGGGCTGCGCGATCGCCGCGGAGCGCCGGCGTCCGCCGGAGGCTGCCTTCCTGGTTGCCTTCGCGGGCGGCTTCGCGCTGCTGGCCTACCTGTTCATCAATTGGCAGCCCTTCTTCTAGGGTGGCGGGCTGGGTGGCGGGCTGCCCGTCGCCGCCGGAAACCGTTTAGGATTGCCGCGACCCGGGGGGGCTCGCGCTCCGCTCGGGCGTCCGACCGCCGATGGAGGAGCCAGTGACGATCAGGGTCGCGATCGCGGACGACCACTCGCTCGTACGCCAAGGACTTCGGCGCTACCTCGACATGGCCGACGGGATCGAGGTCGTGGGCGAGGCTTCGAACGGCAAGGAGCTCTTGGAGCTCATCGGGAACGAGAACCCGGACATCGCGCTGATCGACATCCGGATGCCCGAGATGGATGGTCTGGAAGCCGCGAGGGTGATCCGCGACCAGCACCCGAAGGTCGGCGTCATCATGCTCACCGCCTACGACGACCGGCAGTTCGTCGTCGAGGCCGTGCGGAGCGGAGCGCGTGGCTACGTCTTGAAGGCGCGCGACGCGGAGCACCTGATCCAAACCGTGCGGCTCGTCGCCGGGGGCAACATGGTCATCGACCCACAGCTCGTCGTCGCCCTCGCCGAAGAGCCCTCCACCGCGAAGGAGCGCGACCGGAAGGCCGAGACCCTTACGGCTCACGACATCGAAGTCCTGCAGCTCCTCGCGTTCGGTCACACGAACCGGGACATCGCCGAACGCCTGTACATCTCCCCCGATACCGTCAAGACGCACCTCGAGCACATCTTCGAGAAGCTCGGCGCATCCGACCGCACCGCGGCGGTCGCCGAGGCGCTTCGCCGCCGCCTGATCGAGTAGCGTCCCGCCGGTTGGGCTAGTCCGTCTGGCGGAGCTCGAACGGCCGCCCGGGTGATGGAGCCGGGCATGGCATTCGGCCATCATGAAGGGTCATGGACGCGACGATCCCCCGTCGGCGACCGCCTGGCTTGGCGGCCCTTCTCCCAGCGGTCGCGGTCATCGCGGTTGTCCCGACGTTGGCGACTGGATCGGGCACCCACGCGCAAGCACTGGCCGGGGCGGCCGGGTCCGGGCTCGCCGCGGCCGTCGCCGGGACCCTGATCCGCAAGGCTTCACGAGACGAGGACGCGTGGCCGAGCGGAGCGGGGATCGCGTGGGCGTTGTTCCTGATCGCGGCGGTTTCGTTCGCCTTCCTGGCCGTCGGGAGCACATCCGACACGGCCAACCACCCCCGACCGGCTGATGCCCTCCTGCTGCTGCTGCTGATCCCGCTCACGATCGCGATGCGCGATGAGCTCCGGGTCCATTTCGACACGGGAGACCGGCGCGAGATCGCGATCGACGTGATGCTGATCGCGGCGTCCGTCGGCGCGATCCTGTACCTGTTGATCCGCCCACCCGGTGCCGGACCGACCGAGTCGGGGGTCGCAAGCGTGATCGCGATCTTGGCCGCATCCCAATTCACCAGCTTCGCTGCACTGACCTTGTGGGTCCCGACCGTCTCGCACCTGCTGCAGTTCCTCGCGTTCGCGGGTTATTCGATCGCAACGGTGCTGTTCGGATGGATGTGGACACGAGGCGGCGGTGGATCGGGCGACCCGTGGATGAACGCGATCTACGTCATCAGCCCTCTGTTGCTGGCGGCCGTCCTCACCCTGGTCCCCCACGGCGTTCCCGTCCCGAGGACGAAGCTGCGCCTCGCCCGCCCGATCCTCAGCAGCGTGTCCATCGTCACGGCCTGCGGCGCGCTCGCGAGCGTGGCCGTCCTCGGCGACTCGAAAGCGATCGGGTCGCTCCAGTCCACGCTGCTGATCGTGCTCCTGGGCGGGGGCATCGCCGCCCGCGTCGTGGCGAACCAGGTCGCCAGCACCCAAGCCCACCAGACCGTCGAAGAGGCGCTCATACGGCGGGAGACGGCGCTCCGCGAAGCGGATCTCGCGCTCGAACGGGTCCGGGAAACGAACGAGACGATCCGGCGCTCCGAGGAGCACCTGCGGCTCGTGTTCGACGCCGCCGTCGACGGCTTCGTCGAACTGGACGAGGACGACGTCGTCGTCCGGGCGAATGAGGCGTTCGCCGGGATGGTGGGCATGGATCGCGCCGCGATCGAGGGGCAGCCATGGTTGGTGGTGGCGGCGTCGGTCCAAGGCTCCGATGCGTCCTTCGCGCGGCTCCCGGAGACGGGACAGGCCAACATCCAACGGCCCGAAGGCCAGCCGCTGTTCATCGAATCGCGGATCTCCCAGGTACCGACCGATCCCCCTCGCAGGCTGCTGCTGGCACGTGACGTCACGTCGGCGAAGGTCGCCGACCAGACGATCCGTTCGTTGTTCCAGTTCCTGCAGGACCGAGACGAGGACCGAACGAGGCTCCTGCGGCGCACGAACTCGGCGATCGAACAGGAGCGGAACCGGATCGCACGCGACCTTCATGACGGACCGGTGCAGGGCGTGTCCGCCGCATCGCTCTCGCTGGAAGCGGCGTTGCTCATGATCAAGACCGGCGACGTCGATCGCGGTCTCGACGTGCTGACCAAGATCCGCCAGGAGCTGGCCGAGGAGGCCGATTCCCTCCGCAGGCTGATGGCGGGGCTTCGGCCGCCGGTGCTCGAGGAGCGAGGGTTGATGCCCGCTTTGCGCGAGTCGTTGATGCGCTTCGGGACGGATCAGGGCGTCGCCACCGAGTTCACCGGCTCCATCACGCGACCGATCCCCGACGATCTGGAGACGCTGGCGTTCCGGATCGTCCAGGAATCACTGACGAACGTCGGGAAGCACGCGGCGGCCACCCGGGTGATCGTCCACGTGGAATCGGATCAGTCGCAACTGCGGATCGAGGTCGAGGACGACGGCACGGGGTTCGAGACGACCGAGGTGCGGGATCACCTGCGCGCCGGCCGGGTCGGCCTCGCGTCGATGCGCGAGCGGGTGGAGCTGGCGAGCGGAACGTTCGCGGTCCGTTCCACGCCCGGGCGCGGCACCGCGGTGATGGCGTCGATCCCGCTCGACCTGGCGCTGGTCACGGCCGTTCCCCAAGCGTGACCTGGAGGTACGGAACCTCGTCGCGATCCTTAAGGGCCGGGCGAACCGGAACCCTTCCCTGACGGCGTGGGGCTGGGCTCCGTGCTCGGCGACGGGCTGGGCGACGGTGACCGGCTGGGTCGAGGCGAAGGCGTGGGGCTCGGGCTCGCGGATGGGGACGCCGTGGGCGAAGGAGAGGGATAGACGGTGCGGCTGGGTCCGACCGTCTTCCCTGCGAACGAAGGGGCGATGAACGCGACCGCGGGCTTGCCCTGCATCGCGACGGACATGAAGTCGTGCCAGATCGCGGCCGGGATCGTCCCGCCGTACACAGATGAGACCCCCTCGACGTCCTGCAACGGGATCTCGCCGGCGGGCCACCCCATCCACACGCACGTCGCGATCTGCATCGTGTAGCCGCAGAACCACGCGTCCACGTTCTCGTTCGCCGTGCCCGTCTTGCCCGCGACGGGATACGGCGGGATCGCGGCGTCGACCCCCGTTCCCCCCGTGACCACGCCCTGGAGCGCCGACGTCACGAGGTTGGCATCGTTGGGATCGATCACCTGCGTGCCCTGTGGCGTCACCGAGGGATCGACCTTCCCGGCGCCGCTCTTCACCTGCAGGAGCGGGGTCGCCCAGAACCGATCGCCGTGATCGGCGAGCGTCGCGTAGGCGTTCGTCATCTCGAGGGGGTTGACCGCGACCGATCCGAGCGTGATCGAGCACACCGGTGGGAGGGGCGAACGGATCCCCAGCGCGTGCGCCATGTCGACGACGTTCGAGGGTCCGAGCTGCGCGACCACCTGGGCGAAGATCGTGTTCACCGAGTGCGCGGTCGCGCCGGCGAGCGTGAACGTCCCGGCCTCACCATCGCCCGCGTTCACCGGATGCCACAAGCCGTCGGGCTGCGTGGGGTCGGTGCACCCGGGAACGGCGAGCGTCGACGGCCCGTACCAGTAGGCGTTCAGGTTGTACCCGGCCTGCATCGCCGCCGCGAGTGTGAACGCCTTGAATGCGGAGCCCGCCTCACGGCCCGATCCTCCGACCATCGTCGCGAAATTGACCTTGTTGTGTTTCCAGTCGCGACCGCCCGCCATCGCCAGGATCTGCCCGTTCGTCGGGTCGATCGCGACCAGCGCGGCAGCCGGGTCGTTGCGCTTGTCGGGCAGCTCCCGCGCGATCGCGGCCTCGGCGGCGTGCTGCAGGCCCAGATCGAGGGTGGTGGTGACCCTCAGCCCCCCGCCGAACACCTTGGCCTCGCCGTACCGGTCGATCAGGAGTCGACGGGTGTAGTCGACGAAGTACTCGGACTGGCCGGGTGCCACGATCCGTTCTGTGGCGTTGGTCTTGACGGTCCCGCAACACGGCTTCGCCTGCAGCCCTGTCTCGGTGACGGGATCCAGGTAGCCGTACTTGACCATCTGCTGGAGCGCGTAGTCACGCCGGAACTTGTTGTCGTAGGGCCGGTCGATGGGGTCGTAGGAGTCCGGCGCGTGCAGGACCCCGGCGAGGGAGGCGGACTCGAGGACCGTGAGCCGGCTCGCTGGCTTGCCGAAGTAGGTCTCCGCTGCAGCCTGGATGCCGTAGGCACCATGGCCGAAGTACACGGTGTTGAGGTACTTCTCCAGGATCGTGTCCTTGCCCAGCTCCTTCTCGAGCTTGACCGCCAGGAGCGCCTCGCGAACCTTCTCGGCGATGGACCGCTCGGGCGGGACGTAGACGCGGAGCCCCGAGTCCGGATCGACCTGGTAAGAGCCCGCGTAGACGTTCTTGACCAGCTGCTCGGTGATCGTGGACGCGCCCTGGGCCGCCTCCCGCTTGACGAGGTCGGTGTAGGCGGCCCGCAGGATCCCCGTGACGTCGACGCCTGGATGGCTGTAGAAGCCGTGGTCCTCGGTCGCGATCACCGCGTGGATGATGTTCGGCGACATCTTCGACAGCGGGATCACCGTTCGATCCACCGCCCCGTGCAGCGTCGAGATCTGGTCCCCGTTCCGGTCGTAAAGGTACGTGGTCCGGATCGGCGGGTATCCGGTCGGCAGCTTGATCCTGGCGTACGCGACGTAGAGCGCACTCACCCCCAGTAGGAGCGCGACGAGGGGCGAGAGCAGCAGGAGCAGCCACCAGCGGCGCCGGATGAAGGACTTCTCCTTCGAGGCCTTCTCCGTCGCCTTGGCGGGAGCATGTCTTGGGACGTAGTCGTCCCCGCGCGCGCGGGATCTGGAGCGGGTTGCCACGGTCGAACGATGCTAGCAACGGGATGGCTTCGGCGGGGTAACGCCTGTGCTGGTTGCGTGACGTTACGGAGGGGTTCCTCCGGGCTCAGCCGGTCGCCGTTTGCCGGCCGGTGAACGCTTCCCGCAGGTGGTTCCATTGGCACGAACGGCACACCTCGACCACGTAACAGCAGGTGTCCGGATCCGCCGCGGCCATCCGCATCCCCGTGTCGATGGACCAGACCCGGCCGTTCTCCTGCTTCAACCGATCGCCGTAGACATAGGCGAGCAGTACCAGCTTGTCTTTCTTGCAGACAGGGCAGTCGCTGCGGGTCGGCTCGCCCACGTACTTCGCGGCCCGCATGAGCTCGGGGTGGGCATCGCAGAGCTCGTTGACCGACTGGAGGCCCGCCTGCGCGTCGCGCAGGAGCGCGCGCTTGGCGAGCGTGTAGTCGATCACGTTCAGCTGGGACCGCTTGGAGCGACCGAACGTGGGACGTGGCGCTCGTGGCTGGTCCGACGGCTTCCTCTGCATCGTCCGGCGATGGTACACCCGAGTTCCGACGAGTGGATACGCCGAAGGTCCTCGGTCGGCCGGGGTCCCGGGCGGCATGAGGGGTAGCCTGCGGGGCAGGAGGCGGAGAACGTGGACCCGTACGGCACGCTCGATCCGGGCGCGGACGGTCAGGAACGCCCCGCGCCGCGACTGCGCGAGGTGGGCACGTTCCGCGTATTCGTCCGCGGCGCACGCAAGCGGTGCCCGCGCTGCGGCGAGCGGGGGATCTTCGACAGCTGGTTCACGCTCAAGCCGCTGTGCCCGACCTGCGACCTCCGGTTCGAACGAGAGGAGGGCGGATTCCTCGGGGCGATGGCCCTGAACTACGCCGTCGCCATCATCTTCTGGCTCGTCGTGATGGTGGTCGGGATCGCCTTGACCGTGCCCGTGGTGCCCGTCGCACCCCTGCTCGCGGCGAGCATCGGGGTGGTGACCGTGGTGCCGGTGTGGTTCTACCCGCGTTCGAAGACGCTCTGGGCCGCGATCGAGTTCCTGGTGGCACGTTCCGAACCAGGCTATCGGTCGCCGCCTTTGATCCGGGATCCACGAACGAAGGACCTTGAATGACCGCTCGCGCCCGGCGCGAGCGGTCACTCACCCGGTCGGCAGATCGACCACGGCTCGGGCGCGCGCGACGACGACGCGCCCGCCCGGGAACAACAGCAGATCGCCGGTCGTGACCTGGACCATGACGTCCGCCTCGAACGTTCCCACGGCGCACGTGCACGCCGTGAGGTCGGCGCCGTTCCGGGCCGCGTACTCGGCCGCGAGCACCGCGGGGTCGGCGCCGCTCGGCAGCGCGAGCTCGTCGGCCGCGGCCAGGGCCGCCGCGTCCGCCGCCGTCCGAGCCTTCGACCTGGCGATCAATACTCGTCCGAGGTCGGTGACACCCAGAGCGAGCACGAGCACGACGAGGATGCCGGCCGCCAGCAGGACGGAGACCGAGCCACGCTGGCTGCTCACCCGAACTCCTGACGGGCGGCGGCCTCCGCCGTGAGCGTCACGCCGGAACCGACGAGCCATCCCACCAGCGGGACGCGGAACGCCTCCTCGTAGACGAAGCGAACCGTGACCGGGGACCCGCGCTCGCCGACCCGCGTGGTCTCGACCGAGGCCCGAGCGGGGTCCAGACCCGGCGCGGCGGCGAGCGCGGCGGACGCGATGGCGTCGGGGTCGTCCTGGACGGCGGCGGCGCGCGCGCCAGCGCGCGCCGCCGCCTCCACGAGGAGACGGTCGCGGACCAACAATCCGACCTGGACGAGGGCGAGCACGACGACGAGCACGAGCGGCAGGACCAACGCGAACTCGACCGTCGCGGACCCGACCGACCCACGATCGCTACGCGGCATCGGCGTTCCCGATGACCGTATCGATGATGTGATCGAAGAACGCGGGGAGCTTGCCCGACGAGCGCGCCCATGCGATCAGGACCACGGCGATGGCGGCGGCGGCAAGGATCACGAGCGCATACTCCGCCGTCGTCTGCCCCTCCTCCCGACGGAGGAACGCGGTCGTTCGGACCCACAGGGCGATCCAGAGGGGTCGTATGAACGACATGGCTTCACCTCCTCTCAGCGGATGGACCGGACGGTGGTCAGCAAGACCGGCACCACCGTGAGGAGGAGGAATGCGGGAAGGATCAGGAAGACGAGTGGGAACAGCATCTTCACGGGCGCCGTCCGAGCGCGTTCAAGCGTCGCCGCCCGTCGCGCCTGACGAACCGTTGCCGCGAGCTCGCGCGTGGCGTCGGCGAGCGAGGCGCCGAGGTTCTCGGTCCGCTGCAGGACCGCCATGGTCCGTCTGAGGTCGACCGAGCCCGTCGCGGTCGCGTAGGCATCCAGCTCGTCCCGCCATCGAGCACCGAGATCGGCGAGATGAGCGACGCCGCGCAGGTCTTCGCCCAGCGGCCCACGCAGGGCCTCGGCCGCCCTGCGCAACGACAGCTCGGCAGACAACCCGGCGGTCGATCCCGCGGCGAGCAGGTCGAGGAGCTGCGGGACCTCGCCCTCGACCTGCCGCGCTCGTCGCCGGGTCGCCCGACGTCCCGGCGCGGAAGGGCTCCTGTCGCGCTCCACGGCGGATCCCACGATGAGCACGTCCCTCGGGCGGAGCGCCCGGAACACCGACAGCACGGCGGTGGCGGCCAGCGCGCCGGCGAGGACCGGCACGTCACGCCACCTCCAGCAGAGCGCGGATCCAGAAGAACGCTCCGACCTCGAGCCCAAGCCCGAGCAACACGGACGCGAGACCGGCGGGTGTCCCGAGGGCGCCCTCGATGTCTCGTCGCGACGTCAGCCAGAGGAAGGCGAAGAAGCCGAGCGGCAGCACGCCGAGGATCCATCCTGAGAGGCGTGCCTGGGCGGTGAGCGCACGGACCTCGCGACCGACGGCGACCCGCTCCCGGATCGTCGCAGCAACCTGATCGAGGACCGCGGGGAGATCTCCTCCGCTCCGACGGTGAAGGTCCAACGCACCGGCCACGAGCTGGACGTCGCGACTCTGGCTCCGTTCCGCCCATGCATCGATCGCCTCGCCGAGTGGGACGCCCACCTCGATGTCCGCGATGACGCGAGCCAGGTCGTCGTGGACGGGCGATCCGGCCTCGCGCTTGGCGTACGCGATCGCCTGCGGGACGGACATGCCCGACCGAACGGCCGCGGTCAGCGCGCCGATCGCGTCGGCGAGCTGTTCGTCTCGACGGTTCACGAGGCTCTTCCGGCCTCGATGCCCGCGGATCCGCCTGGCGGCGACCGCTCCGGTCACCCCGACGAGCCCGCCGAGCGGCCCAGCGATCATCAGTCCCGCACACCCGATCGAGAGCGGGACGAGCAGCGCTCGCGCCCCGAGATGGATCCGACGTGCGCGCACATGGGGCTCGGGCTTTCCCCGGGCACCAGGGAGGATCCAACTCCGGCTCGTGGCGCGGGCCGCCCGATCGGCGCAGAGCGCCGCGACACCGAGGAGCGCGACCGCCAACCCGTTCATCCGGCATCCTCGCCGACAGCGAACAGCTCCTCCCCAACGTCCTCACCGCGTTGCTGGAGGACGTCGAGCAGGGCCGGGATCATCCCGCTCGCGCTGAACCGCCCGGCGCCGGCCTCGCGAGGACGGAACCGGAAGACGGGCTCCACCACCGGCTCCCCCCGACGCGTCCCCTCGACGACCGCGACTTCCCAGAGATGGCGCGACGAGTTGGCGTGCGCTGTGCTGAGGCTGCCTTCGTGGCCCGTGTTCATCGCTTGGAGCATGTCGAGCGCCTCACCGCCGCGAACCTCCCCCACGATGATCCGATCCGGGCGCATCCGGAGCGCGTTGCGCACCAGGTGGCGGACCGTGATCTCGCCACGTCCCTCGACGTTCGCGGGACGGGCCTCGAGCGAGACCACATGCGGCTTCGCGAGTCGGAGCTCGGCGGCGTCCTCGATCGTGATCAGGCGTGCCTCGTCGGGGATGAGGCCCGACAGCACCCCGAGGAGCGTCGTCTTGCCGCTCCCGGCGCCGCCGCTGATCACGATGTTGGCGCGACCGCGGACACACGCGGCGAGGAACCGGAGCGAACGCGACCCGACGCTGCGGGTGCTCACGAGGTCACGTGCTTCGATGGCGACCTGGGAGAACCGGCGGATCGTCAGCACGGGACCGCGGAGCGAGAGAGGCGGAACGATCGCGTGGACCCTGGAGCCATCCGGAAGTCGCGCGTCCACCCAAGGTGACGCCTGGTCGACCCGGAGACCCAGTGGCCCGACGATACGTTCGATCAGGTGCAGGATCGGCTCCTCCCCCTCGAATAACCGATCCGGCACCCTCTCGATCCGCCCCTCCCGCTCCACGAACACGTCGTCCGGTCCGTTGACCATCACCTCGGTCACCGATGGATCCTTCAGCAGGAACTCGATCGGTCCGAACCCGACGACGTCATCGGAAACCTCGTTCACGACCCGCGCGAGGTCGCGCGCCGGCAGGATGGCGCCGCGTTCCCGCAGCACGGCCATCGCTTCCTCTCGGACACGCAGCCGCCGCTCGGTCGGCGGCGCCGCCGCGAGCCCTCGCGCGTCGACCCGTTGCCGGAGCTGATCCCGGAGCTCGCGACGGACCAGCGTCAACGCGTCCCGGCTCATGAGGCGACCTCGATGGGCTCGGCGGGTTTCTCGAGGATGGTTCCCGCGAGCCGGTCGAACGCGCGGCCGATGCGTCCGCGCGGAGGCGAGAGACGCCCGTGATCCTGCAGGCGAGCGATGGCGCCGTCGAACGGCACGACGGCGAGCGGTTCCCGGTCGAAGACCCGACGCACATCGCCGACGGTGATCTCGCTCCGGGTGGCGCGGTTGACGACGAGGCCGAAGCGCTCGTCGAGCCCGAGCGGAGCGAGGATCTCGATCGCGCGCGAGGCGGCGCGGAACGAGAGCACGTCGAGCGAGACGACCTCGAGGACGCGATCGCTCTGTTCGAAGCACCACCGCGTGAACACCGAGAGCTGGCGAGGCACATGTGCGAGGACGACATCGGCAGACGCGGCCGCGAGCCCGACGACCGTTCGGAGGAGGTCCTCCTCCACCGCGTCCATCAGCGACGCCTCGCCGCCTAGCACGACGTCGAACCCCGCGTCGTGATGGACCCTGATGCCATCGAGGTGCTCGACGGTCAGCTCGTCGCCCACCGGGATCAGGTCGGCGACCGTGCGGACCTCCCGGTCGGCGAACCCGAGCGCCTGGGTCAGGTCGGCGAACGACGGGTCGCACTCGACGAGCAAGCACGAGCTGTCTCGACGCCCCAAGGCCTGGGCCAGATGCGTCGCGACGAAGGTGCAGCCGGCGCCGCCGCGCGCCGCGTGCACGGCCACGACGGTGGCTCGGCGCTCGGGCACGCGGCGCGCGGCGGCGAGCGCGAGCACCCGCCCCAGGAGCGCCTGGCGCTCCTGGGGCCACACGTAGAACCCCTGAGCACCGGCGTCGATCGCGGCGCGGAGCGCCGCGATCGACTCGCGGGTCACGAGCGCCAGCAACGCCGCGCTCCCCACGCCGGCCGCCGCGATCGCCGGTTCGGCGACGACGGCGTCCGGCTCGAGCTGCCGGACGGCTTCGGCGAGCTGCCGGTCGTCCGCGGCGGTCGCGACGACGCGCGCGCGACCGCTGCGATCGAGGAGGTGGAGCACCTCCTCGGCGACCTCTTGCGAACCGATCGCAAGGATCACCCGTGCGACGTCGTCCATCGCCGTTCCTTTCGCGTGCGTGAGCCAGCCACGTACGAGGGGAAG
>VAYF01000005.1:0-490 GCA_005883885.1 Actinomycetota bacterium
CGGCGCTCGCGACGCTCGCGGTCATCACGTTCATGTGGACCTGGAACGACTTCCTCTGGCCGCTCATCACGATCTACAACCCGAACAACATGACGCTCCAGCTCGGCCTGGCCACGTTCCAGGGCGCCCACCAGACGAACACGAACCTGCTGATGGCCGCGAACGTGATGAGCATGCTCCCGGTGCTCCTGCTCTTCTTCGTCGCCCAGCGGTACTTCGTCCGCGGGATCGCGACGACCGGGCTCAAGGGGTAGCGATGGCGGAGGTGCGGCTGGAGCACGTCACGAAGCGGTTCTCCGAAGGCGCCGCCGCGCTGGACGATCTCACCCTCGAGGTCGCCGATGGGGAGTTCCTGATCCTCGTCGGCCCTTCCGGCTGCGGGAAGACGACCGCGCTCCGGCTGGTCGCGGGTCTGGAGAAGCCGACGTCGGGCTCGATCGCGATCGGCGGCAGCGTGGTGAACGACGTGACGCCACGTGATCGCGACATC
>VAYF01000005.1:522-8565 GCA_005883885.1 Actinomycetota bacterium
CTCCTGGATCGACGCCCGGCGCAGCTGTCCGGCGGTCAGCGCCAACGGGTCGCGATGGGTCGAGCGCTCGTGCGCGAACCGAAGGCCTTCCTGCTGGACGAGCCGCTGTCGAACCTCGACGCGAAGCTCCGCGTGCAGATGCGCGCTGAGCTGAAGCGGATCCACCAGCGCCTGGGGATCACCACGATCTACGTCACCCACGACCAGGTGGAGGCGATGACCCTCGGCGACCGGATCGTCGTGATGTCGAACGGTCGCGTCCAGCAGATCGGGAAGCCGCAGGAGGTCTACAGCCGTCCGAAGAACCTCTTCGTCGCAGGGTTCATCGGGAGCCCGCCGATGAACCTGCTGCGCGGTCGCTGCACGGACGGATGCATCCGGCTCGGCGAGCTCGAGCTGCCTTGGTCGGGAGCCGATGCGCCTGAGGTCGCAGTCGGTCTCCGGCCGGAGGACCTCCGGCCCGCCGGGGACGGTGGCCCCTCGCTCGAGTTCGTGGTGGACGTCGTGGAGCCGCTCGGGAACGAGGTCGTCGTCCACGGGACCACCCCGGGCACGGCTGTCGAGAGTGGTGCGGAGGACGAAGCCGAGATCCCGCTCGTGACCGAAGGGGCGCGAGCGGCGATGACGGCGGTCTTCGAGCCGGCCGACGAGCCGTCACCCGGAGCGCGGATGCGGCTGGGGGTGGTCCCCGAGCGGGTGCACATCTTCGATCTGCGGACCCGCGAGGCGATCGGCCGATGAGCGCAGACGACCCGCGGATCGTGATCGTCGGCGCCGGCGGATGGGTGTTCCCGATGGAGCTCGTGAGGGACTTCCTGTCGTTCCCCGCCCTCGGGTCAGCGACGATCGTCCTCTATGACATCGATGTCCCATCCGCCGAGCGGACGGCGACATCGGCTGACGAGCTGATCTCGCTGGGAGGGCTCTCGGCTCGCATCGAGGTTCCGACGACGCTCCGCGATGCACTCCGCGGCGCCGATGTCGCGATCACCGTCTTCCAGGTCGGGGGTGTAGATGCGTACGCGTCCGACATCGAGATCCCCCGCGAGTACGGGATCGACCAGACCGTCGGCGACACGTTGGGCCCGGGCGGCATCTTCCGCGGCCTGCGGACCGTGCCCGCGCTCCGCGAGGTCGCCGAGGCGATGGCCGAGATCTGTCCGGATGCCTTGCTCCTCAACTACGCGAACCCGATGTCGATCAACTGCTGGGCGACCGACCTCCTCGATGTGCGCATCGTCGGCCTCTGCCACAGCGTGCAGGGAACGTCCGAACAGCTGATGCGCGAGCTGGAGATCGCCGACGACGAGGTCACGTTCGAATGCGCCGGTGTCAACCACACCGCGTGGTTCACGACGTTCCGGCGCGGCGGCGAGGATCTGATCCCGAAGATCCGCGAGGTGATGCGGGCGCGCTACGTCGACCGGACGATCCCACTCCTCCCGCGCTCCGACGATCCCTACGAGAGCATCGAGCGCGTCCGCACCGAGCTGATGCTGTTGACCGGATACTTCCACACCGAATCGAGCCACCATGCGAGCGAGTACTGGGCATGGTTCCGCAAGACGCCCGAGCTCGTCGACGAGTACCTGGACCGCCGATGGAACTACCTGGAGGTCTCGCGGTCCTCCGACGCGAGCCAGAGCAACACGGAGATCGTGGCTGATGCCAGGGCGAGCGGGATCCGTCACGGAGGTGAGTTCGCCGCGCCGATCATCGACAGCCTCGTCACCGGCACCGAGCGGGTCGTCTACGGCAACGTTCGGAACGACGACCTGATCGACAACCTGCCTGCGGACGCCTGCGTCGAGGTCGCGTGCCGGGTCGACGCCGACGGCGTGCATCCGGTCCCGTACGGGACGCTCCCGCACGCGTGCGCCGCGCTGAACGAAGTCCAGATCACGGTGCAACGGCTCGCGGTCGAGGCCGCGATGACCGGCGACCGTGACCTCGTCCACGCGGCGGTGGCGCTCGATCCACTCACCGGCGCCGTGCAGACGCTCCCCAGCATCCACGAGATGGTGGACCGGATGCTCGAGGCCGAGGCGCGCTGGCTCCCGCAGTTCACCGCACCGGTCGACGTCGGATAACGCCGCTCAGCGGCAAGGCGTCCAGGGCAGATCGAACAGGTCGAAGGTCTTGAGGATCGCGTTGCGGTTCGCGGCGTTCGCCGGCGGGCAGAAGGTCGAGGTCTTCAGCTTGTACTCCACCTGGAACACCGCCTTCCCCGCGCTCGCGAAATACGTCGTGTAGTTGCCGCACTCCGAGTACTGCTCGCACTGCTCGTTGATCGCGTAATCGAAGTAGGGCGCGAGATCGGGAACCTGTTCGACGTCGTTCTTCAAGGCCACGGTCAATCCCTTGCTGTGGGCGAGGTTCGCAAGAGCCGTGTTGAACAGGAGCTGCGTGTCTCCCGTGATCGTCAGCCCTGTTCGGTTCGACCATGCATCGACCACATCCATCTCCACGCCGTCGAACCCGTTCGCCACGCAGCGGTCGAGTCGCTTCGAGATCTCGCCGAGGATGAACGTGCGCTGTCCCAGGTTGTTGTTGATGTTGAGCCAGAACTCGTTCCGGAAGCCGCCGATCGGCCTGCCGAACAGGCACCCGTTGCAGTTCGCGTTGAAGGCTTGGTACTCCGCGTAGTCCGGGCGGAAGCTCTCCGCGCCGCCGGCGTCGATGTAGCAGATCGCCTTGGCTCCGTTCGCATGGATCGCGTTCACGGCAGCGCCGTTCTCCTGCGTGTTCACGTTGATCCCGCCGGTGGAGGTGTAGAGGCAGTTGCCCGACTTGTCCCTCGCCGCCTGGAGTTGGTACTGCCACCGAGCGTTCGTCGCGGGGACCCAGCAGGAGCCCGCGTGGGTGTTGCAGGCGACGGGCGCGGCGCATCCTGCGGAGCCGCAATCAGCCTCGGCGCGAGGCGTATGGGTGATCGGACCCACCGCCAGGAAGGAGAACAGCACGAGCATCGTGACCGGCCCGGTCCATCGGCGCATCACGGAACCCCCCTCGACGGCGTCAGACCTTCCCATCATTCCGAGCAACACAACCATCTGTCAAAGTGACTGCGGCGTACCGAGCTTCACCACCAGCTGTGGAAGCGGACGTGGTCGCTTCGGGGTCCGGGTAATCTCGCTTCGAGATGAAAGCGCTCGTGAAGCATGCGGAGGAGGTCGGCCTCCGCCTGGAAGACGTTCCGGAGCCGACCATCGGCATCAACGACGTGCTCATCCGTGTCGAGCGCACCGGGATCTGTGGGACCGACCTCCACATCTGGGATTGGAACGGCTGGGCGAAGGAGACCGTCGTCACGCCCCTCGTGATCGGGCACGAGTTCGCCGGGCGGATCGTCGCGGTCGGCTCCAACGTGAACGACTTCCTCCCGGGCGACCGGGTGAGCGGCGAAGGTCACGTCGTCTGCGGCCGATGCCGGCATTGTCTGGCCGGGCGGCGCCATCTCTGCGCGAACGCCCAGGGCGTCGGCGTGCAGCGGCCGGGCGCGTTCGCCGAGCTGATCGCGATCCCCATGACGAACGTGTGGAAGCACGCCGACGACGTCGACCCCGAGGTCGCGGCCATCTTCGACCCGTTCGGCAACGCCGTGCACACCGCGCTCTCCACCGAGGTCCTCGGCGAGGACATCCTGATCACCGGGGCGGGACCGATCGGCTGCATGGCCGCCGCCGTCGTCCGGCACGCGGGGGCCCGGTTCGTCGTCGTGAGCGAGCCGAACGCGTACCGACGCGCGCTCGCCGAGCGGATGGGGGCGACGCTCGTGATCGACCCGACCGAACGCGATCTCCACGACGTGCAGAAGGAGCTCGGCATGGTCGAGGGCTTCGACGTCGGCCTGGAGATGTCGGGGAACGCCGCCGCGCTCCACGCGATGGTGGACACCATGGCCCACGGCGGACGCATCGCGATGCTCGGGATCCCCGAGACCGAGATCGCGATCGATTGGCACGAGGTCGTGTTCAACATGCTCACGATCAGGGGGATCTACGGCCGGGAGATGTACGAGACCTGGTACCAGATGACCGTGATGCTCCAGTCGGGTCTCGATGTGAGACCGGTCATCACGCATCGGTTCCCCTGGGACGAGTTCGAGCGGGCGTTCGAGGTCGCCGGATCGGGTGAGAGCGGCAAAGTTCTGTTGGAGTGGGATACGACCCTGGGGTAGAGCTCAGAGGATCCGAACGCGTGCCTGGGAACCGAGCTCCGCGGCGCGCGCGGGATCCAGCCGCGCGGCGCCGGGGATCTCGGCGTTCGCGGTTGCCGCGCCGAGCGCCCGGCAGAGCGCGTCGTCCCAGCCCAGACCGGCGTCGAGCCCGGTGACGAGGCCGGCCAGGAAGGCATCCCCGCTCCCGACCGGGTAGCGACCGCGGACGTAGAGCATCCCCTCGTACAGGGTTCCGTCGGGAGCTGCGAGCACCACGCCCTCGGCGCCCCTCGTCACCAAGGCCGCATGTCCGTCACCACCCGCCAGGTCGCGCAGCTTCCGGGCGGCGGTGAGCGCCTCTTCATGCCGAGCGGTCGGAACACTCAGCAACTCGCGCGCTTCGGTCGAGTTCACCTTCACGATGTCCGGCTTCGCTTCGAGTGCGAGCCGGAGCCGGTCCCCCTCGCAATCGACGGCTACCACGAGGCCTGCGGCCCGTGCTTCGACGACCAGGTCGCGGTAGCCCTCGTCCGGGACGCCACGCGGGAGCGAGCCGCTGATCGTGAGCCACCCGGCGCGGGGGAACAGCGAGGCGGCCGCGTGCACGAGCTCGACCCAGGCTGCCGACGGCACCACCGATCCGTGCTCGTAGAACTCGGTCAGCCCACCCGATTCGCGGTCCGCGACCGACAGCGACGATCGGTTCTCGCCGTGCGTCCAGACGGATACCCCCGGAACGCCTTCAGCGGAGAGCTGCTCCTCGAGCCATTTCCCCGCATGTCCTCGGAGCAGGCTGACCGCGGTCGCCTCACCGCCGAGGACGTGCGCGGCGCGCGCAACGTTCAGCCCCTTGCCGCCCGCCGTGGCCACCAGCCCCAGGGGCCGATGGATGTCACCCTTGATGAGGCGATCGACCTCGAACAGCTTGTCGATCGAAGGGTTCGCGGCGAGACAGACGATCATGCGGCAGACCCCCGGGTGAGCATCGACCTACGATAGCTGGATGCCACGCATCGAGCTCGTCGAGGGCGACATCACCGACGAGCACGCCGACGCGATCGTGAACGCGGCGAACGCGACGTTGCTCGGCGGCGGCGGCGTGGACGGAGCGATCCACCGTCGGGGTGGGGAGACGATCCTCGACGCGTGCCGGGAGCTCCGACGCGAACGCTACCCGGACGGACTGCCCGTAGGTGAGGCGGTCGCCACGACGGCCGGCGACCTGCCCGCCAGGTGGGTGATCCACACCGTCGGTCCGATCTACCGGCGCGAACGCGATCCGGCGTCGCTCCTCGCTCGATGCCACGTGGCGTGTCTGCGCGTCGCGGACGAGCTCGGCGCGGCGACGGTCGCGTTCCCGGCGATCTCGACCGGCGCGTACGGATACCCCGTGCGGGAGGCGGCCGCCGTCGCGATCGACGCGGTGCGGGATGCCGAGACGGTGGTGGAGGAGGTCCGGTTCGTCCTGCTGGGCCGCGAGGCGTATCGCTCGTTCGACGAAGCGTTCGAGACCGGCTGATCGTGGCCGCTGGTAGCCTGGCTCCACATGGACCAGGATCTCGCCAACGTCAAAGGTGTCTACGATCGCCTCGCCGACATCCAGCTCGTCGACTGCCGCGAGCAGAACGAATGGGACGCGGGACGCGTCGACGGCGCGGTCCACATCCCGTTGAACACCCTCATGGCGGGAGGGGGCCCCACGCTCGACCCGTCGAAACCCGTCGCCGTGATCTGCCGCTCCGGCAACCGCAGCGAGCTCGCAACGATGATGCTGCAGGCGCGCGGGTTCGAGGCGCATAACGTCGAGGGCGGGATGGAGGCGTGGGAGGCCGCCGGTCTCCCGTTCGAAGCCCCCGACGGCTCAGCCGGCCGTGTCGCCTGAGGGCGACCTCCACCGCCGGTAAGCCGGCAACTCCTCATCGGTGTACTCGGTGGCCACGGCCTCCTCGATCGAGCACGCGTAGTGCACGAGGTCGTAGGGCGTCGTGCCCGGCCGCGCGGTGACGGCCGGGTGCGACGGGGAGATCTGCTCGAGCCATCCGCGAGCCATGAACTCACCATGCTCGCCCATGTGATCCTCCCACGGTTGCGCGGTGTGCAGGGCGTACCGCGCGTCCCGAGCGACCTCCCGGAGCTTGGGGCTGGTGGCTCGGAACGAGACCCACAGCAGACCGGCCGCGATCCACGGGGACACCGGGTGGACGCGGGGCGAGCCATCCAGCCGGAGCGTCGCCTGATACACGATCCGGCCATTCATCCGTTCGAGACCGAACGCCGCGAGGTCAGGGGCCGCGTTCGCGAACTCCGCCCAGGTCGACATGAGCGACGTAGCCTACAAACGTGGCGAACCTCGAGGCCGCCCGCACGGCTCTGATCGACGCCCTCGGCGTCGAGGCGGTGCTCGCCGACCCGCTCGCGCTCCGCCTGTACGCGCGGGACGCGTCGATGGTCGAGGGAGGCGCAGGCCTCGTCGTGTTCGTCCGATCCCCGGAGGACGTGGTGACGTGCATGCAGGTGGCCGCGCGGCACGACCTTCCGGTCGTGCCGCGCGGCAGCGGGACCGGTCTGGCCGGCGGTGCGACGCCGCTCGCGGACGCGATCGTCGTCGTCACCGCCAAGATGAACCGCATCCTCGAGGTTCGACCCGAGGACCGGCTCGCGTGGGTCGAGCCCGGGGTCTTCAACCTCGACCTCGGGAACGCATTGCGGCCGACCGGCTTCACGTACGCGCCCGATCCGTCGTCGCAACAGGTCAGCTCGATCGGCGGCAACGTGAACACGAACGCGGGCGGGCCGCACTGCCTCGCCTACGGTGTCACCTCGGCGCACGTCCTCGCCGTCGACGTCGTGCTCCCCGACGGGAGCGTCGAGCGTTTCGGATCCGAAGGGCCCGCCGCCCCCGGCTACGACCTCCGCGGGTACGTCGTCGGTTCCGAAGGGACGCTCGGCATCGTGACGGCGGTGTGCGTACGGCTCACGCCGCTCCCACCCGCCGTCCGCACGATGCTCCTGGACTTCGCCGACGTCGACGATTGCGCGCAGACGGTCTCCGCGATCATCGCTCGCGGCGTCGTCCCCGCGGCGCTCGAGATGATGGATAGGGGGATCGTTCGCGCGGTCGAGGCCTTCGCACACGCGGGCTACCCGACCGACGCGGCGGCGGTCCTGCTGGTCGAGGTCGACGGCCTCCCGGCGGGGGTCGAAGCGCAGACGCGCGAGGTCGAGGCCGCCGCCTTCGAGCACGGCGTCGGCACGATCCGGATCGCCGCCGACGAAACCGAGCGCGCACTCCTGTGGAAGGGTCGCAAGTCGGCGTTCGGTGCGATCGCGCGGATCGCACCGCACTACCACTTGCACGATTGCGTCGTACCGCGGACGGCGCTGGCCGACGTGCTCGCGGGCGTCTACGCGATCGCGCAACGGCACGACCTGATCGTCACGAACGTCTTCCACGCCGGCGACGGCAATCTCCACCCGTTGTTCTCGTTCGACCGCTCGGTCCCCGGAACCCTCGAACGCGTGCTGGCGGCGTCCGACGAGCTCGTGCGGCTCTGCGTCGACGCGGGCGGCTCGCTCTCCGGCGAGCACGGGATCGGTCTGGAGAAGCGCGACTTCATGCCGCTCGTGTTCACCGCCGAGGACCTGGACGCCCAGGCATGCCTCCGATCGGCATTCGACCCCGACGGGAGGATGAACCCGCGCAAGGTCCTGCCCGACGGCGCCCGCTGCGGCGATCACGCGGCGGCGGCCCTCGGTCGCGACGGCGTGCTCCCGGAGGGTACGTGGATCTGATCCACCCCCATTCGAAGCGCGACGTCGTGGACGCGCTCCGGACGGCGAGCGCCGGGCAGACCCGCGTGCTGATCGTGGGAGGACGTCGGCAC
>VAYF01000366.1 GCA_005883885.1 Actinomycetota bacterium
CTCCGTATTCGCCGCGCGCTCGTGATGACGCAACGGTGTCGTTCCCCGTTCTGCCCGAGGAGCTGCGATCCATCGATCCCGGCGACTTCACCGTCCTGACCGTCCCCGACCTTCTCGATCGTCCCGGCCCCGGACGGTGGGCCGCCGCGGAGACGGAGCCGTCTCAGCGCGTCCCTCGATCGCTACTTACGTGATGCGCCTAGAGTCCGATCCTCAACACCTCGCCTCCGCCGGGGCAGACCCCACAGTTCGTCACGAGCGCGTCTCCGCCCGGGGTGAACGCGAGGCTCGTGGGGAAGAACAGGTCCTTGAACAGCACGGTCTTCGAGCCGTCCGGGTTCAAACGAAGGAGAGCTCCGAATGGCGTCGAACTGGTCGCGAGGCTGTTGTGGGCGATCTCGAGGACGTAGAGCTTCCCGTCGTGGAACGCGATATCGATGATGTTCGTGAATCCCCGCGCCCACACCGTGGGCTTCTGGCCCGGCACCACGCGGAACACGCGGGCTCCGTGCACGGGGAACGGGAAACCCGTCAGCTGACCGACGTAATAGGCGCCGTCGGGGCCCCGCACCACGGTCGTCGGGACGGCGTCCATCGGGATCTCGCCGCCCTGGAAGTCGACCATCCGATCCGGGAACACGGCCAGGGTCGAGACGCGGCCGCGGTCGGTGACCTTCAGCAGGTCGTTCGCGCCCGCATCGGCGACGATGCTGCTGTCTGCTCGGCGTAGGATCCCGTAGGGGTCACTCTCCAACACGCCACCAGCGGGATTGTGAGCCTCTTCGTACGCGAGGAGGTCGGCGACGACCCGCATCTGGCCGCTCCGGGTGATCCGCACGAGCGTGGCGAGGTTATCTCCTGCCGGGCCGAACCCGGCCCTGTACGCGGGGTCTCCGCCGAGCCCGACCGTCGCGAAGAGGGCGCCTTCGTCACCTATCGCCACGTCGTGAGGTCCGAACGCGAACGAGCCGTCCGGAGATGCGATCGAAGGGAGGTTCACGATGCGGTCGAGGATCCCGTTCTGCACGTGCGTGACGGCACCGGTCTGCCCGACGCAGATCGGGCCGAACGGCGCCCTAACGTCGCCGCTCGCCGTTGCCGGCGGCAGAAGCAGTGCGACCGACAACGTGCCGGCCACCATCAGAAGCAGCGGTTGCAGTCTAGTGCGGCGTGCGTTCATAGCGAAACTCCCTTCCCGATCGTTCCAACAAGGTCCTACCGCGGTAACCGCTTGCCGGTCAAATCGACTACGTCGAAAAGCTGAGTCCCGACGGTTGTCGCCGCCCTCCGTATGCATCCACATCGTCGTATGGTTCGTCCCCGGCCAGGAACGGGGCAAGGAGGAACCTATGACCAGCGGTGAAGTCACCGTGACGATCGATGCACCACCGGACCGTATCTGGCCATGGGTGGCCGATCTCGGCAAACACGGCGCATGGTCCCCGAAGCCGTACTCGGTCGAGTGGATCGAGGGGGAGCCGAACGCCGTCGGCAGCCGGTACCGCTCCCTCGGTGAGATCCCGAACGACAAGAACCACATCAACGAGGGAGAGATCGTCGAGAACCACCCCAACGATCGGTTCGTCCTGCACGCGCACGACAAGGAAGGGGACTACGCGAACACCTTCACGCTCAAGCCGGCGGGGAGCTCGACCGAGGTCACCATCCGCCTCGAATTCGTCAAGATGCGCGGCATGGCCGCGCTGATGGTTCCGTTCATCTTCCCGCTCGTCGGCAAGAAGGACATGCGCGCCCGGATGGCGATGCTGAAGCAGAAGGTCGAAGCCGCGTCGAGCGGCTAGCGTGACATCGTCGTGGCGTCTTCCCTTACGACCGCCGTTCGGGCAGCGAGAACCGGTACTCCACGATCGGAACCTCGATGCCCAGCTGGTACAGGAGCGTGTGCACGTCCCCGTGGTGCTGGCGCTCGTGCAACAGGGTGTGCGCGAAGATGTCGGCCGGGCTGTATACGAGCGTCTCACCGTCGACGTTCATGGCGCGCGGTGTCACCAGCTCGTCGTCACCGAGCGAGTCGAGGTACCCGTGGGCGTGATCGCGCACGCGGCGCCGGTAGGCCTCGAGCTCATCCCATGACGTCACGCGTTCCACCGGTTCGTCAGTGGTTCCGGCCGGGTCCGCCAGCCAGCGGACGTACGCCCAGTTGATGTGCACCAATGCGTCGCGGAGCGCCGGCCAGCCGGAGCCGGGCGCCGGCTCCGTCAGCTTCCCGTCGCCGAGCGGGCGGATGACACCCTCGTGCTCGCGCCAGCTGTATTCGGTGAAGGTGAACAGCTCTTCGATCGTGGCGCGGTCCATGACCACCCGAGACTAGTCCTGAGCGACATGATGAGCTCCCGGCTCCGGATTCGGGGCGCGGCCCGACGCTCCAACAGGTCGAACGAGTAGCCTGCGCGCATGGCGATCGAGCCGCCGATCCGGATCCA
>VAYF01000006.1 GCA_005883885.1 Actinomycetota bacterium
TCATCGCTTCGACCTGATCGTGCGTCACGTAGACGGTGGTGGTCTTGAGACGCTCGTGCAGTAGCATGAGCTGCCCACGCATCTGCACGCGGAGCTTCGCGTCGAGGTTGGAGAGCGGTTCGTCCATCAGGAAGGCTTGGGGTTCGCGCACCATCGCGCGACCCATCGCGACGCGTTGCCGCTGTCCACCGGAGAGCTCCGCCGGCCGGCGCTGCAGCAACGGCAGGAGCCCGAGGATCCTCGCGGCATCGAACACGCGCTGTTTGAGCTCCCCTTTGGGGGTCTTCCGGAGCTTCAACCCGAACGCCAGGTTCTGCTCGACGGTCATGTGCGGGTACAGCGCGTAGCTCTGGAACACCATCGCGATGTCTCGCGCCTTCGGCTCCAGATCGGTGACCTGCCGGTCGCCGATCATGATCTCTCCGGCCGTGACGTCCTCGAGGCCGGCGATCATCCGCAGGATGGTGGACTTCCCGCATCCTGATGGGCCCACGAGGACCATGAATTCGCCGTCCGCGATCTCGAGCGAGACGTCGTCGACCGCGACGACGTCGTCGCCGAAGAGCTTGCTGATCCGATCCAAGACGATCCTCGACATCAAGACTCCTCTCGTCGACGTGCTCGTGGCGCCTCGCGTCGGGGCCGCGGGCCGCGTCGGGCGGCAGTCTTCGCGGTCAACCGTTCGTGCGTCAAGCTCTCACGCACCCGCCGAAACGCCGCTTCGCGTGCACCGATGTTGTCGAGCCCGATCAACGCGGCCCCAACCACCGGTGGCGCGTCCAGCACCAGCACGCGCGCGTCGGGCGCGAACGCTCGGACCCCCGCTTCGATCCGCTCCAAGAAGGGCGGCCAGCCGCTCTGGAAGACGCCGCCGCCCAGAACCACGTCCACGTCGAGCTTCTGCATCCGGAGCCTGCGGATCGCCACGGTCGCCATCGCGACGATCTCGTCGGCTTGGCGCCACACGACCTCCCGGGCGATCCGATCGTTCCTCTTGGCGGCGCGGAACAGGACGGGCGTCAGCTCGGTGAGCCGATGCTCACCGAGCGTCCCCAGATAGAGCGCCTCCATGACCTGGCTGGGGCGGCGCATGCCGAAATGGGCGGGCACGAGGTTCCGGAGGACCGTCGGGTCGCCGCGGCCGTCCTCGGCACGGATCGCGTGCCACAGCGAAAGGGTGCCGAGCTCGATCCCGCCGCCGAAATCCCCGCTCACCGGACCGATCGCCGGGAATCGCGTGACGCGACCGTTGGGGGCGACGCCCGAGCAGTTGGTTCCGAAGCCGCACACCACTCCGACCCCCCATGATCGTTCGGTTCCCGCCCGGAGGACGGCGAAGCTGTCGTTGCGGACCACGTCTTCGGTCGCAAGCACGTGTCGGCGCAGCCATCGAACGATCCTCCGATCGTCGACCGGGAGGTCCGCGCCCGACAGGCAGAAGACGCCGAGGTCGGCGAGGGGCCCGGCCGCGGGGTCGCGTCCCGCGAGGCCCGCGGCCGCGCGCGTCGCCTCCAGGATGGGGCGCATGTGGTCGTCCTCTCCGGGAACGCCGTCGGAGGCCGCGCCGGTCGCGATCCGCGCCGCGCCGAGCACCATCCCATCGCGACGGATGAGCACGGCGTCGACCTTGCTGCCACCGCCGTCGACCGCGAGGACCGCGGCGCGTTTCACGGCACCTCCGCCAACGCATCGACCGTGATGAAGCGGATCCCACCCAGCAGTTCCTCGAGGACGAGCGGCAGGGCGTCGACGGTCCCTCCGGGCCACGTGTGGAGCAACAACACGGTCCCGTCGCCGTGGCGCCGGATCCCCTCGATCGCGTCGGCGGCGATCGCCTCCGGCGTCCGCGTGGGTTCCCAGTCCTCGACCTCAACGTGCCACCCGACGTGCCGGTACCCGGCTGCGGCGAGCGCGGCGAGCACGCGAGGATCCTCGTCACCCGCTCCCCACGGACACCGGAACCACGGCCGGGGATCTCGGCCGGTCGCCCGGACGATCGCGTCGCGGGCCGCGTCCATGTCCTCTTGGAGCCCTCGATCGAGGAGCAGCGGCATCCTCGCGTGATGGTGCGAATGGTTGCCGATCAGATGACCCTCGTCCGCGATGCGGCGGGCGGTTCCGGGATACGCCTCGGCCCATCGGCCCTGGACGAAGAAGGTCGCGCGGATGCCCGCGCCGGCGAGCACGTCGAGGATCCGCTCGGCCGCCCCGGGCGGGCACCAGGGGCGGTCGGGATGCTCCGCATCGAACGTCAGCGCGACGCTCCTGGGCTCATTCACGTGTCGTCACCTTCGACGCATGGAGGTACGAGCCAGGGGTCCGGCCGCTCGTCAGAGAGAGACGCCATGCCAAGAGCTGGGCGGGCACCACGGCCGCGGCGGGGCTGAGCAGTCGATCGAGCGATCCGATCGCGATCGACATCGTGTTACGCGGCGCCGGCCCGCCGGTGGTGACCAAGAGGACGGCCGCGCCCAGCTTCGCGAGGTCCGCGGCGAGCTCCCGATCGAGCTCGGCGGTCTCGGGCTCCGTGGCGAGGACGATCGCAGCCAGGTCCGGACCGGCCAGCTCCAGCGGCCCGTGGCGGAACTGCGCCGCTTGGAGCGATTCCACCGGCATCCCGGCCGCCTCTTTGATCGTGAGAGCCCCCATCTCGGCGGCCGCGCGGGCGGCGCCTCGACCCAGGATCACCGTCGTCGCGCGGCCGCCGTGCCAGGCCACGAGGCGGTCGGGGAGGGCCCGGTCGGCGACGAGGGCGGTGATCGCATCGGCCGCCCGGTCGGCTTCCTGTGCGATCGCCGCGGCAGCGTCGTGCGCGGTGGCGCCGGCGATCGTCCGGGCGAGCGCACCGAGCATCGCGAGCGCGCAGACGAAGGTCATCGTCGACGGCCCCGTCTCCTCGCCCGCGCGGGTGTCGAGCGCGACGTCGGCCAGCGAGGCGAGCGTGTTGTCGGTGCCGTTCGTGACGCAGGCGATCGTCGGGGCCCGCGCCGCTGCGCGGAGGGCGCGGGCAACGCCGACGGTCTCGGCGCTCTCGCCGGACTGACTGACCAGCACCACGAGGTCCTCGTCGCGAAGGATGGGGAGCCTGAAGTGCAGGACTTCGGCCGCGTCGAGCATGAGCGTCGCGACGCCCGAGGCGGCGAGCGCGGTGACGGCCGGGTAGCAGGCGTCGTACGAGCTCCCCATCCCCGACAGGACGATGCGGCCTTGATGGGCCGGAGCCGCGGCCGCTTCCAGCGCCTCGGTCTGCTCGATCGCACCGTTCCCGGCCCGCCGGAGCGCCTCGGGCTGACCCGCGATCTCCGCGATGAATGGGTCAGGAAAGTTTCCTAACGATTTCATCGGGCGGAGTGTACGATGCCCGGCGCATGGGTGTGAAGGTGGCGGTGGTCGGCGGCGGCAGCACGTACACGCCGGAGCTCGTCGAGGGGTTCGTCACGCGCACGGACCGCCTTCCGGTCGACGAGCTCGTCCTGTTGGACATCGATCCGGTGCGGCTCGCGATCGTCGGCGCGCTCGCAGAGCGCATGGTGCGAGCGGCGGGATGGGCCGGCTCCGTCCGGTTGACCGACCGGATGACCGAGGCGCTCGAGGGAGCGAACTTCGTGATCGTGCAGCTCCGCGTCGGGGGGAACCAGGCTCGGTTCCTGGACGAGACGATCCCGCTCCCGTTCGGCTGCATCGGCCAGGAGACCACGGGGCCAGGGGGGTTCGCCAAGGCGCTCCGGACCGTGCCCGTCGTGCTCGAGCTCGCCGAGCGCACGGCGGAGATCGGCGCTCCCGACGCATGGGTCGTCGATTTCACCAACCCCACGGGGCTCGTGACGCAGGCCCTGCTCGACCAGGGTCATCGCGCGTGCGGGCTCTGCAACGTCGCGATCGGCGTCCAGCGCGAGCTCGCGAGGCACCTCGAGGTCGAGCCATCGCACATCCGGCTCGACCACGTCGGGCTCAACCACCTTTCGTGGGTGCGCGCGGTGCTCGTCGACGGGGTGGACCGGTTGCCCGAGCTGCTCGCCGAGGCTCCCGAGGAGCTCACGGAGGCAGCGCCGATCGAGCTCGTCCGCGCGTTGGGCGCGATCCCCAGCTCGTACCTCCGCTACTACTACCGGACGAGCGACGTGCTGGAACACCAACGCACGCACCGTACCCGCGCCGAGGAGGTCCTCGAGATCGAGGCCGGGCTGTTGGAGCCCTACCGTGACCCGGCGCTCGACACGAAGCCGAAGCTCTTGGAGGAGCGCGGGGGCGCGTGGTACTCCGACGCCGCCGCGGCACTCGTCGCGTCGCTCCACGCCGGTACCGGCGACGAGCAGGTCGTCAACGTGCTGAACGAGGGGGCGATCCCGAACATGCCGCCCGGCGACGTGGTGGAGCTCACGTGCCGAGTGGATCGTGCCGGCGCGTTCGCCCAGCCGACCGACCCGCTCGCGCCGGAGATGCTCGGCCTGGTGCAACACGCGAAAGCCTACGAGCGCCTGACGATCGAGGCCGCGCTCACGGGGTCCCCCACCACGGCGCTCAAAGCGCTCGTCACGAACCCGCTCGTCGGCGACGTCGATCGCGCGGCCCCCATGCTCGATGCGCTCCTGGACGCGAACCGCGCGCATCTGCCCCGCTTCTTCGCGGACTAGCCTCCGGGGAGCTCGATAGCGTTGCGTTGGATCTTCGCGAGCGCTTCGATCGCCTGCTCGACGCCCGTGCGATCCGAGCGGAACACGTTCTCGTCGATGTAGACGGATCCGCGGAGCCCCGCTGCTTCGGCGACCGGGAACGACATCGTGGACGGATCCAAGCGCGCGGCATGCTCCACGGCCACCGGGAGTCGCGAGAGCGCCGGCTGGAACAGGTCGTAGTTCGACATCGGCTCGTACCCGGTCCACGCTCCCACCCCCTCGGCCTCGAGCGCGTCGCAGACGACCTGATTGGTCCGGCCGGCGAACAGCTCGGGTTCGATCGCGAGGACGTAGCGGTAGAAGCTCCAGCGGGTGATCCTGCGGTCGTGCGGCATGACGCGGACCCCGGGAACCTGCGCCGCAGATCCCTCGAAGTACGAGCCGAGCTCGGCGCGCTGGGCTTGCTGCTCGGGGAACCGCCGCATCGCGACCAGCAGCAGCGCGGCCTGGAGCTCACCGAGCCGGTAGTTCGCGCCGAAGGTGTACTCCTTCTCCGCGTCGTCCTTCGGGCGGCCGCAATCGATGATGGAGTGGGCGAGCCGGGCGAGGCGCTCGTCGTTCGTGAGCAACGAGCCCCCTTCGCCGGCCGTCATGATCTTCGACGACTGGTGGCTGAACGAGCCGAAGTCGCCGATGCACCCCGCGCCCTCGCCGTTCCAACGCTGTCCGTGCGCGTGAGCGCAATCCTCGACCACGAAGAGCGAGTGACGCCGAGCGATCTCCATCAACGGGGAGCGCACCCGCCGCGATCGGCGCGTACACCGTGGCCGCGAACGTGAGCGCCGGGATGATCACCTCATCTCCCCAGCCGATCCCGAGCGCCTTGAGGGCCACCTCCATCGTCACGGTCCCGTTGGACATCAGCACGCCGTGCCGGGCGCCTTGGTAGGCGGAGAACGCTTCCTCGAACGCAGCGGCTTTCGGGCCGGGTTCGGGGAACCCGCCCCACCGGCCGCCCCGGACCACCTCCTCCACGGCGGCGACGTCCTCGTCGTCGCCGCGTGGCCACTCCGGGTACGGCTCCGCGCGGACGGGGGCGCCGCCGGCGATCGCGAGCTCTGGCATCGGTCCTGCTCCTTCGGTGTCGGTCGATCCCCTGGCGCGAGCCTTGACCGCGCCCGCGACGCGAGGCTAGCATCCCCTCGGTTCGTTAGGAAAGTTTCCTGACTGATCGGATCGTCTCAGCGAGGAGCCGACATCACGGGCGCGACCCAGACCTACGCGACGGGGACGCCGAGCCTGCTCCGGGCCATCAACGAACGAACGGTGCTCGAGCGGATCCGGCGAGCCGGCCCCGTCTCCCGTGCGCAGATCGCCCGGGAGACGGGTCTTTCGAAACCGACGGTCTCCCAGGCGCTCTCGACCCTCGAACGTGCCCGGCTGGTCCGGGAGGCAGGGCGGACCTCCGGCGGCAAGGGTCCGACCGCGCTGCTCTACGAGCTGAACCCGGCCGCGGGGTGGGTGGTCGGGATCGACGTGGGACGGGAGTACGTCCGGTCGGCGGTCGCCGATCTCACCGGGAAGATCGTCGCGCAGCGGCGGCAGGCCGCCCGGGCCCGGAGCGCGCGGTCGCTGATCACGACGATCGGCTCCGTCGCCCGCGCCGCCGCCGGGTCTGCGGGCATCGGGTGGCGCCGGGTCACGGTGGCGGCGGTGGGCAGCCCGGGCGTGTTCGGGTCGGCCGGACATCCCCTGCTCGCCCACAACCTTCCCGGCTGGACGCGCGAGGGGGTCCTGGACGAGATCCGGCGGGAGCTCGCCACCTCGGTTGTCTTCGAGAACGACGTGAACCTCGCTGCCCTCGGCGAGCGGTGGCGCGGGCTTGGTCGCGACGTCGACGATTTCGTCTACTTCCACGTAGGAACGGGTGTGGGCCTCGGGATCGTGATGCGCGGGGAGCTCTACAAGGGAGCGAACGGCGCGGCCGGTGAGGTGGCGTACCTGCCCCTCGCGACGGCCGATCCGCACGACAAGGCCAATCGCCGGCGCGGCGCCCTCGAAACGGCGATCGGCGCCGACGGGGTGCTGTCGGCCGCGAGACGCGCGGGCCTCCGTGGCGCAACCACGGCCGCCGAGGTGTTCGAGGCCGCCCGCAACGGCGACCAGAAGGCTCGGCACGCCGTCGGGTTGGTCGCCGAGGGGATCGCCCTCGGGATCGCCGCGATCGTGCCGGTGCTCGACCCGGCCCTGGTGATCCTCGGCGGCGGGATCGGTCGCAACGCGGACCTTCTCCGCGAGTCGCTGGAGCAAGAGCTGCGTGCGCTGTCGCCCTTCCGGCCCCGGATCGAGGTCTCGTCTCTGGGCGAGGAGGCAGAGCTGATGGGCGCCGTTTCGCTGGCGCTCGGGGCGGCACAGGATCGTCTGTTCTCGCGGATGGACGGGGGACGGCGGGTAGCGGTATGAGTCGGTCGAACGTACGGGACAGGCGAGGAGGAACGACATGAGACGGTTGTTGATGGTCGTGGCGGTCGCAGGGCTCGTCGCGTCGGCGTGTTCGTCCAGCAGCACCGCCGGACTCCAGCCCTCGGCGGCTCGATCGCTGACCCCGGCGTCGTGCACCACCAAGGGTTTGGAGGCCGGTGCCGCGAGCGCCGGCCCCAGCGGCGAGCAGCCCGTGACGATCAACCTCTGGAGCTTCTACAGCAGCGGGGAGTTCAAGAAGTACTGCGAGGTTCTCCAGGACTTCCACCAGAAGTATCCGTGGATCTCGATCCAGCATACGGGCGGGAAGTCGGATCAGGACATCTTCCGCGCGGTCAACTCCGACACCGCGCCGGACATGGCGATCACCTCGGGTCCCGACAACGTCGCGAGGTTCTGTTCGAGCAACACGTACAGGGACCTGTCCTCGTACCTCCAGGCCGACAACATCGATCTTGCGGCGACGGTCCCCGACGCCGCGCTGCGATACACGAGTTACAACGGGGACCAGTGCTCCTTGCCGGTGCTCTCGGACGCGTACGGCCTGTATTACAACAAGGACATGTTCACGAAGGCCGGTATCGCGGACGTCCCGAAGACGCTGTCGCAGCTCGAGGCCGACGCGAAGAAGCTCACGGTGTTCAATCCCGACGGCTCGATCAAGGTGGCCGGATACGTCCCGTTGCAGTCCTTCTACGAGAGCACGCAGCTCTACAACGGCGACTACAGCGGTGGCATCTGGTACGACCAGAACGGCAACTCCGCGTTCGCGTCGGATCCGAGTTGGGCCAACCTCCTGCAATGGGAGAAGAGCTTCATCGCCGATGTGTACGGCTCCGACGGCTACCACAAGCTGCAGGAGTTCTTCTCCAAGCTCGGCGGTCCCGACTCCGAGTGGTCGAGTTCCCATGGCTTCGAGACCGAGCAGGTGGCCATGATGATGGACGGTGAATGGCGCAACGCGTTCATCGCCGATGACGGGTCCAAGGTGAACTACGGGACCGCGCCCTTCCCGGTCGCGGACAACACCCCCGACCTCTACGGCGCCGGGCAGATCGGCGGCGACGTGGTCGGTATCCCATCGAACGCGAAGAACCCGGACGCGGCGTGGTTGCTGCTGAAGTACCTGGCGCTCGATACGGGTGCAGAGGTCAAGCTCGCGACGATCCTGAAGAACGTCCCGACCACGTTCGAGTCGCTGAAGGACCCCGGGCTCAACAGCGACGAGCACTTCAAGGTCTTCCTCCAGATATTCGGGAACGCGCACTCCGGATTCAAGCCGCTCACGCCGATCGGCGACACGGACTCCAGCCTGTGGGATTCATTCATCGACAAATGGGAATCGGGCGGCGTGACCGACCTGCAGGGCGGTCTGCAGGACCTGGCGACCCAGATCGACAACCAGCTCCAGTTGGGGTGAGCACGAAGACCGACGCCATCGCTGCACGGGCGGCGGGTGCGACGCCGGCACGCCGGCGTCGCACCCGCCGGAGGTACCTCACGGTCGCCGCGTTCATGTCGCCGTGGATCGTGGGGTTCTTGGTGCTCTACGCGTACCCGATGCTCGCGAGCCTCTATTACTCCTTCACGAAATACGACGGCGGCAAGGCGGGTCCCCGCTGGACCGGACTGTCGAACTACCGGTTCATGTTCGCGCAGGATCCGAACTTCTGGCTGTCGCTCCGCAACACGATCTGGATGGTCCTCGTGAGTGTCCCACTCGCGATCCTCCTCGGGGTCGGCTCCGCCTATGTCCTGACGAAGCCGCGTCGAGGGCGCGCGTTCTACCGAACCGCCTTCTTCTTGCCGACCATGGTCCCCGCGGTTGCGGCGGCCGTCGCCTTCCTGTTCCTCCTCAACGCCGGCGGCCCGATCGACCGGATCCTGGGATTCTTCCACCTCCCTCAGCCCTTGTGGTTCTTCTCCGCGCAGTGGTCGAAGCCGGGCCTCGTCGTGGTCGGGCTCTGGGGCGTCGGCAGCACGATGATCATCTTCCTGGCGGCGTTGCTCGACGTGCCCGCGCATCTGTACGAAGCCGCCGACATCGAAGGCGCGAACGCGTGGCACAAGTTCCGGCGTATCACCCTGCCCATGATCAGCCCCGTCATCTTCTTCACCGCGGTGATCGGGGTGATCTACGTCTGGCTCTACCAGCAGGGGTTCGAAAGCTTCCACCTCGGGTACGCGTCCGCGATGGCCTGGATGCTGTTCGCGATCGTCATGGGGTGCACGCTCGTCCTGATCAAGTCCTGGAACCGGTGGGTTTTCTACCAGGGCGGGTTCCGGTGAGCGGCGCCACCGTCGCAGCCGTCGCCCCCCGGACGCGGCGGCGCACCGCCGAGGCCCGTCGCAAGGCATTCCTGACCACGGTCGCCAACCACGCGGTAGCCATCGCGCTCGCTGCCGCGTTCGTCCTGCCGCTCTTCTTCGTCGTGACGACGTCCCTCATGACGCAGCAGCAGGCACTGAACCCGCACGATCTGATCCCGCACCCGTTCCAGTGGCGGAACTACAGCGACATCTTCAGCGAGGAGCCGATCTTCCGCTACGGATGGAACACGTTCGTCTACGCCGGGATGGCCACGCTGGGGGTCGTCCTCTCCTCGGTGCCGGTCGCGTATGCGTTGTCCGTGATCAAGTGGCGCGGACAGCGGGCGGTCTTCCTGTTGGTGATCTCGACGATGATGTTGCCCAGCCAGGTCACGATCGTGCCTCTGTTCCTGTTCTTCCGGCACCTCGGCTGGGTGGGATCGAGTTCCAGATCATGTGGCACGTGGTCGTCAAGGTCGCGAAACCGGCCATCGCAGCCGTCGGTCTGTTCGAGTTCCTCTACGCTTGGAACGATTTCTTCGGACCCCTCATCTACTCGCTCAACAACGACAGGATCTGGACCCTCTCGGTCGGGCTGCAACAGTTCACCACGATCCATCGTGGGGTCCTGTACAACCAGCAGATGGCCGCCTCCGTGGTGTTCATGCTCCCGGTGATCATCCTGTTCCTGATCGCGCAGAAGGCGTTCATCGAGGGCATCACGCTGACCGGTGTGAAAGGCTGAGCCCCGTGCGGGTGGCTCTCATCGGGTCCGGCTGGATCCAGGACTTCCACGCACGCGGGATCCAGGCGTGCCCGGGCGCGGAGCTCGCCGCGGTGGCGAATCACCGCGAGCAGAGCGCTCGGGCGTTCGCCGAGCGGTACGCGATCCCGCGCGTGACCACGGACTGGCGCTCCCTGACGGAGGACGACGCGATCCAGGCGGCGATCGTCGCCACGCCCAACGCGCTGCACGCCGAGCAGTCCGTCGCGTTCCTCGACGCCGGCAAGCACGTGCTGGTCGAGAAGCCGATGGCGGTCTCCGTCGAGGCATGCGACGCGATGATCGAAGCATCCCAACGAGGGGGCGCCTCCCTGATGGTCGCCCATTGTTGGCGGTTCCACCCCGACGTGATCGCGATGCGCGACCGGATCGCCTCCGGAGAGCTCGGCGAGGTCGTGAAGACCCGCGGATACGGCGTCCATGCCGGCTGGGGCCCGAAGGGCTGGTTCGTCGATCCCGCGCTCGCCGGCGGGGGCGCCCTCGTCGACATGGGCGTGCACGCGATCGACACGGCGCGGTTCCTCCTGGGCGACCCGACGCCGGAGCGGGTCTGCGCTGCGATCGGGACGCGGTACGGCCCGTACACCGTCGATGACGACGGCATCGTGCTGATCGGGTGGTCCAACCGGACCAACAGCGTCGTCGAATCGGGCTGGTGGCATCAGCACAAGGAGGGGATGGAGGCCGACACGGAGGTCTACGGAACGAAGGGATACGCGCGTATCTTCCCTCGTGAGGAGCCGAGCGAGGATCACGATCATGCTCCCCAGTCCATGTACACGGCCCAGATGCAGGAGTTCCTGAGCGCGATCGAACAGGGGAGGGCTCCCACGCCTTCGGGGAGCGACGGCCGCGTGGTGATGGAGGTAGTGGAGCGTGCGTACGCGTCGGGTGGTCGCGGCGGGTGACCACCGTCCTGGGGGTGGACGGAGGTGGACGCAAGACCTACGCGGTCGTCGTCGATGCGTTCGGGGCGTTGCTGGGTGCCGCGACGGCGGGGCCGTCGAACTGGGAGATGGCCGGCGTCGACGTCGCTCGTGACGCGATCGCCGGAGCCGCCGACGGCGCGCTCGCGGACGCGGGCATCGCGCGCGGAGCGATCGAGGCCTCGGTGTTCGGCCTCGCGGGTGTGGATTGGCCGTCGGACGTCGATCGGCTCCTCGGTGCGATCCGGCCGCTGGGGCTCGGCGGGCCCTGCCGGATCCTGAACGACGCCTTCGTGGCGCTCCGCGCCGGCACGGTCCAGCCGTGGGGCGTCGTCGTGGTCGCCGGCACAGGGACCGTCGCCGCCGGCCGGAACCCGGCCGGTGAGGAGTTCCGCACGCTGGGGGAGGGAGCGATCTTCGGCGACTTCGGCGATGAGTTCGACGTGTCGGAACTGGCCGTGCGCGCCGTGGCCGACCAGTACACGGGCCGTGGTCCCTCCACCGCCCTGTCCGAGATGCTCTGCGAGCACCTCGGCGCGGGGTCGGTGGCCGCGCTGCTCGAGCGGCTCTGCCGGGAGGATCCGCGCATCCGCTCGCCGGAGGTCCAGATCCTCACGCCACTCGTGCTCGAAGCGACGGAGCGCGGCGACCTCGTGGCGCGGTCGATCCTCGAACGGATCGGACAGGCGCTCGGGGAGGCGGCCGGGCTCGTCGCGACCCGTCTCGGCATGCGCGACCTCGAGTTCGACGTGGTGTGCTCGGGGAACCTGTTCCGGACCCCGAACCGCTACCTGCTTGACCAGCTCGAGCTGGAGGCGCGCCGCGCCGCACCCGGCGCCCACCTGGAGCTGCTCGAGATCCCGCCCGTGGTGGGCGCCGCCCTGATGGCCCTCGAGCTGGCGGGCCCGCGGATCGGCGTCGGCGCGAAACCTCGACTGAGCTCTGCAGCGCTCAAGCGGTTCTGGGGCGAGGAGCCATCGGCCTGAGGATCACTCGAGCGGCAAGCCGAAGTCGGCGAGCGCGAGGGAGCTACCGCAGCCGAGCGTCTGCGACCGCGTGCGCGACCTGCACGCTCTGTGGGTGCCCCGTTACCGCGAGGAGGAACGGCTCTCGGTGCAGCCCGAGCAGGCGCAGCGGCGTCCTGGCGACGACCGTGGCGGTCCTCGGCACGTCGCGCAGGAGCGCGATCTCCCCGACGTACGCGCCCGGTCCGAGGGTGCCCAGGTGCTTGCCCTGGCTGGTCACCTCCACCTCGCCCTCGACGATCACGTAGAAGAAGTCACCGACGTCCCCCTCTCGGATCAGGACCTCTCCGGGACCGACCTGCACGGGCGTCATGTTCGTCATCACTCGTTCCATCGCGGGCGCAGGAAGCGGCGTGAAGAAGGGGATCTTCCGAACGAGGGCAAGTGCCTCCGCGTCCGGTGCTACGGCCCGCCGGTCGATCGAAAGCAAGTGACTCGATGAGGCCAGGATCACGAGCGGCAGGAAGGCACCGATCACGACGAGCGCCGCTTGCACGCCGAACACCTGGATGAGGACCGCGGCGCCGATGGATCCCACCGCAAGCGCGAGCATGCTGAGTCCCTCGAGTACCCCGAACACGCGCGACAGCACCTCGTTCGGAGAGATCCGTTGGAGCAGGGTGCGACCCGCGACGTCTCCGAGCGTACGCCCACCTCCAGCGATCGAGAACAGGATCGGTGCGCTCACGGCAGAGGGTGCGACCGCCACCAACCCGATGGGGATCCCGAAGACCACCGCTCCGGCGGCCAAGGGTGGGGTGAGCCGCCTGCGTCCGACGAGCACCACGGTCGCCGCGGCACCGAGGACGGCGCCCGCTCCGAACGCTGCGCTCAGATAGCCGGCGCCGCTTCGGCCGATCGCGAGCAGGTCGATCGCCGTGGCGACGAACAGGACGTCCAGGGCTCCGACGACGATGTCGCTGGAGGCGAGCAGGAGGACGACCAGGCGCGGCTCTCGCTCCCGCGCCAGGGTCGCGAACCCCGCCAGGGTCTGGCGCCAGACGTCGCTCGCGTCCACACGGCCCGGAGGCGTGACCGCCGACGGGTCGGCCCGCACCCGGGACACGAACACCGCGCCGAGCAGGCTGACGCCCGCGAAGACCGCGAAGACCGCGTCAGGCCCCGATAGTCCAAGGAGAACGCCGGCGGCCAGCGGCCCGAGCATCTTCCCCGAGCCCTCGACGACGCCCGTCACGACGTTCGTCGCGGTGAGGTCGTCCGGGGTCTTCGTGAGCGCAGGGACCAGCGAGTTCTGAGCCGGTCGGGTGAGGGTGATGCTGATCGAGGCGATCGTCGCGGCCGCGTAGACGAGCCACGGAGCGGCGTCCACGAACAACGTCACCGCCGTCGCACCGATCGCGACGCCCTGCATCAGGTAGTCGATCAGCAGCACACGGTCGCGTCGGAAACGGTCCCCGGCGTAGGCGGCGAACGGGGCGACGACCGCCGAGGGGATGAGCAGGATCACCGCCACCACTCCCGCTTCTGCCGCCCCGCCCCGTTCGAACGCGTACACGAGGATCGCGATCCACGTCGCGAACTCGGTCATGTTGAACCCGAGGTACGCCGACTCGACACGGCGCAGGTTCGGGTCGGTCATGACCGCGCGGAAGATGTGCAACCGCTCGCCCACGCCTCGAGCATGGCAGCCGACCGGATCGGGGTCGAATCCCCGTGCTCGATCGGTCCGGAGGGGCAGCCCCCCTTCGCGGGGCCGCCCCTCCGCCGATCCTCGGTCCCTAGCCCATCGGGCAGGGGTTCGCGATGTCGCCGCTGTTGAAATTGTTGTAGCGGCTGACGGTGGTGAACCCCGCCGTCGGGTAGACCGTCAGCAGCAGCGGCCCGAACTCCGTCGTCGAACTGCCGCCGAAATCGTTCGTGGTCCCGGGCAGGAGATCGCCACCTTCCTGCCACGTGCAGGTGCCGGCGTGCTGCCGCGTGGAGAAGAACGGATAGAACGCGGCCCCGTTCGGCGGGTTGACGCAATCTGCCCCGGTCGTTCGGTTGCAGAACGGAGCGTTGTCTTGCGCGCCGGCTATCTCGATCCTCGGCAGATCGGTCTCGAACGCGATCGTCGAGTAGTTCGTATCGCCGTTCGCGAGGGGACTCGTGAACAGCACCGGCTGAGGATGGAGCGCCCGATCCTGCGTCACGTTCGGGTCGGTCCCCGGCCAGTCGAGCCGATAGGACTGGCCGTCCCAGTCGCCGTCTCCGCTGAAGCATCCGTTGATCTGCACGAGCGTCGAGTCCGACCCCGGGACGCAGAAGTTGTTGTCGTCGTCCGGGTCGAGACCACCGGGATCTTGGAACCCTGGCTTGGCGCAGTTGAATGCCGCGTCGACGACAAGGCAGTTCTCGAAGTGCCCGATCTCGTCGGAGAAGGCCACGTTGTACGTGTGCGCGGACCACGTGTTGCCCCGCGGGTTGGCGGTGCTGTACTCGGGGTGGAACGCGTACGGGGCCTCTTGGCACGTCTCCGAGTGCGGCCGGTAAAGGATGTGCCCGAACCCGTTGGCGACCGAGGCCGTCATCGAGCCTCGCTGCCCGGTCGTGCGGTCGAACAGGTCGACGCGGAGCCCGGCCTCCGTGTCGTGCAGGTGGATCGTGATGCGGTCGCCGGGGCTCATGAAGAGGTCCTTCGTGGCGTCGGGGGTGACCGCCGAGAGATTCGGTGCCGAGAAGGTCCCGGTGAACAACGGGTTCGCCGGCGCCTGGGACACGCCGCTCTTCGTGATGTAGGCCCAGTTGATGGGTTCGACGCCACCCAGGATGTAGTTGCCGCACGCGGCGGTGTTGAAGACGCCCGTGTTCTGATCCTGGCTGAAGCTGTCGATCGTCATGGCCGCGCAGTACTGGTGCGCTGTACAGCCGAAGCCTTCGAACTGCGGCACGTATCCCGGTCCATAGAACTGGAGCTCCATGAACGCGTTACCGGGGTGCTTCCCGATGTAGTCGGGAGCGGTCGGGTCGGGATTCACGAGGTTGTTGGTGTCCGAGTCCGGCTTGCATCTCGTCGTGAACTCAGGCGCCGACTGCGAGTCGCAGAGCGTGAGTCCGAACCAGAAGGTGGGCCGGAGCTGGAAGTTCCACGTCGCGCCCTGGCCACTCTGACGCGGACGCGTCGGGGGTTCTTTCGGGAGGGTCAGCCGGTACGTGATGTCGTTCCCCGATCCGGGCACGCTCGACTTGAACTCAAGCGAGGGCTCGTCATGGCCGACGTAGTCGTCGCCGGGGTTGTCGTACGCGTCGATGCAGAGGGAGGTCCGGCTCTGGCACAGCGGTTCGTTGTACCCGTTGTTGTCGCTCGCCTTGTTCCGGAGGGTTCGCGCACTCAGCGTCGTGCCCGAGGCTCCTGATGGAGCGGCGTAGAGCGCGAGCATGAGCACCGCTGCCAACACGATGGTTGATCTCGCCGATCGCATGAACAGCCGTCCTTTCACACTGGTCCTTGACCGATGCCGGGGGCTTCGGACGACCTCTTCTGCATCCCCCCTTTCCGAGTGTCTCCGAAGGCACGGAGGATCTACGGCAGGCTGATGCTACGCCGGAACCGCGAAAAGGGTGACGGCGGTGTCCCTTGGGGCGCTTCCCTTCCGATGCGCGACAGGTGCTGCCATGGGGGGGCACTCATCGTCAAAGGGCGGGCGCTTCCCGCCTCTCACCCCAGGCGCGGACAGAGCTCGCCCAGATCGACAGGGTCTACGCG
>VAYF01000007.1 GCA_005883885.1 Actinomycetota bacterium
GACCCCCCGCGTGTTCATCGACCAGGACCTGCTCGAGTTCTGCTTCACCGACGCGAGCGACGCGAAGAACCAGATCCCGTTCATCCGCGAACGGGTGCAGCTCCAGCTCAAACGATGGGCCGTCGGGGTCGACGGCATGCCGGGAGCCGTTGCCCTCCGCGACCCGGCCCAAGCGCCCGACGGTCACGCCTGGTCGCGGGACGACCGGATCCCGGCCGCACAGGCCGATGTCGTGATCGCCGATCTCCCCTCGCTGGTGCGCGCGCTCGAGATCCATCTCGAGCCCGATGATGGCTCGGAGGCCGACCCCGCGTGGACGGCCCGCGTGATGCCCGGCACCGTCGCGGCCTTCCTCCGTCGGCTGCATGCTGCTTCGGCCCGGCTCGGGCATCTGGTACGAGCGGACGCGGATCGACGGATCGACCGCGGCGCCGCCAACGTCACCGTCGTCGCGATCCAATCGCTGCACGAGCAAGCCCAGCGCTTCGTCGTGGGCGCGCTCCTCCGCGAAACCTTCAAGGAGAAGGAGGACACGGGCCAACGGCTCCCGCTGTCGGTGATCGTCTTGGACGAGCTCAACAAGTACGCCCCACGCGAAGGAACCGGCCCCCTCAAGGACATGCTCATCGACATCGCGCAGCGAGGCCGTTCCCTGGGTGTGTTGCTCGTCGGCGCGCAGCAGACGGCCAGTCGTGTCGCCCCCGAGGTCCTGGAGAATGCCGCGATCCGCGTGACCGGCCGGCTCGATTCGGCCGAGGCCGAGCGTGCCGAGTACGGATGGATGCTCCCGTCCACGCGGGCTCGGGCGCGGCTCCTGAAGCCCGGAACGATGGTCGTCAGCCAGCCGGCCATCCCGGTTCCGCTCGTGGTCACGTTCCCCTTCCCGCCGTGGGCGACCAGGAAGGAGGAGGTGGCGGACGCCAGTGACGATCCGTTCGCCGGGCTGACGTGAGGAGGGCGCCGCACCTCGGCGCCGTCCTCCCTCCGCCACGGCGTCCCCCCAGCTGATGCGGATCCTGCATACCGCCGACTGGCACGTCGGCCGCCGTCTCGGCCGACACGATCGTGCCGCCGAGACGGCGGCCGCGCTCGAGGAGGTCGCTCGGATCGCGACCGAGCATCAGGCGGACCTGGTGCTCGTCGCCGGCGACGTCTTCGACCGTCCCATCCCCCCGGTCGACGCGCTGGCACTCGGGCTGGGGGGGCTCCTGCGGCTGGCAGAAGACCGGCCGGTGGTCGCCGTCGCCGGGAACCACGATTCCCCCGAGCTGTTCGACGCCCTCGCGCCCCTGGTGCGTGACCAGGGCCGGGGGGTGCACCTGATCGGGTCGATCCGGCGGCCCGACGAGGGCGGCGTCCTCGGCCCCGAACAGCTCGGCGTCCCTGCCCTCGTCGGCTGCCTCCCGTTCCTGCGTGAGGGTCGCGTCGTGGACTTCATGCGCGACGCCGGTGAGTGGTACGGCCAGTACGCCGAGCGCATCGCCGCCTTGACCGCAGCCTTCGACGCCGCGCTCGTCTCGCGAGCGGGAACGGACCTCGTGCCGTTGCTCGTCGCCCACTTCATGGTCGGGGGCGTGAAGGTGGGCGGCTCCGAGCGCGAGCTGCACGTCGGTGGAGCCTACGTCGCATCGGCGCAAGCCATCCCGCCCGGACCCCAGTACGTCGCGCTCGGCCACATCCACGCACCGCAGGCGATCCCCGGTTCGCCCGTCCCGGGGCAATACGCGGGCTCGCTCCTTCCCCTCGACTTCGGTGAGGCCGGCGAGACCAAGCGGGTCGTGATCGTCGACGCCGAACCGGGCCGGCTGGCCACGGTGGCATCGATCCCGCTCTCGTCCGGGCGGCCGCTGGTCCGCGCCGAGGGGACGTGGGACCAGATCGATGCCCGCACCCACGAGCTGCGGGACGCCTACCTCGACCTCACCGTACGCGTCGGCGGGATCGACTCGGATCTGGGTCGGCGTGCCGCCGACACCTTCCCCTTCCTGGTCAACGTCCGGCCGTATCGACCGGCCGGTGAACGCCGTCCCCGCTCGTCAGGGCCACGGCCCGGCGACGACGAGCAGTACGCCGACTACTACCGCCGGGACACGGGCGAAGAACCTCCCCCGGGGTTGCTCGAGCTCTTCCGCGAGGTGCTCGATGAGGTGGCCGATGCGTCCGCGTGAGCTGACCGTGCAGGGGTTCCGGTCGTACCGGAGGCGGACGACCTTCGACCTCCGGGGCCGGCGGCTCGTCGGCGTCGTCGGGCCGATCGGCGCCGGGAAGTCGACGATCCTCGACGCCGTCGTCTTCGCCCTCTACGGCAAGACTCCATCGTTCGAGCGCGATACAAGATCCCTGATCCACCAGCTCGAGGACGGCTGCCAGGTCGAGCTCCTGTTCGAGGTGGACGGTCAGATCTGGCGAGCGCAGCGGGCGCTCCGACGCAAGGGCCAGAGCCAGCATCGACTCGAACGACTCGCGAAGGACGCGGATGACGCCGAGGTGCTCGAAACGGTCCTGCAGGAGAAGCCTGTGCGCCAGCGCGTCGAGCGCTTGCTGGGGATGAGCTTCGACGCGTTCTGCCGGTCGGTCCTGCTCGCGCAGAACCGGTTCGCGGAGTTCCTGAAGGCGACCCCGACCGATCGCAATGCCGTGCTGAAAGGGGTGTTCGGGTACGAACGCTTCGATGGTGCGCTGTCGGCGGCGAAGGACCGGGCCCGCCGCGTCGAGCTCGAGCTCGACGGGATCGAGCGGGAGGGCTCGCGGTTGGCCGAAGCCCGTGCGCGCCTGGCCGAAGCACGCGCAGAGGCCGGTGCGACGTCGGCGCGACACGCCGGCCTGGACGCGGCCCGTGGACGGCTCGACGTGCTCACGCAAGCGCGAGATGCCGCGCTCCGCGATGCCACCGAAGCATCGGCGCGGACCGCGCAGCTCCAGGCGACGGCGGGGGCGCTCCCCTGGGCCGAACGGCTCGAGGAGGTAGCCGACGACGCGAGGGCAGCCGCCGACGCCGTGCGCATCGCACAGGAGGACGTGACCGTCGCGGACGAAGGTAAGAAGGTCGCCCAGGCCGAGCTCGAAGCCATCTCGGAACGCATCGGCGGCCACGCGGCCTTCCAGGCCTTCGCGGCGTTGGTCGAGAAGCTGGACCACGAAGCGAGAGCCGTCGAACAGGCCGCGGCGGCGGCGGCGGCAACCGCGCGGGAGGCGGAGGCGGCCCGTGCCGCCGCGAACGACCTCGCGCGCGCGGCCACGAAGAAGCGCGAAGCGCTCGACGCCGCGACGGCCGTCCTCGAAGCGGCCGGGCCCGCCCGCACCGAGGCCGAGGCCGCGCTGCACGTCACGCAACACGCCGAGATGGCGCATGAGCTCCGACGTGATCTGACGGCCGGAGAGCCGTGTCCCGTATGCGATCGCGTCGTCGAACGCGTCCCGCGTGCCGGCGCCGCCCCCAAGGTCGCGACGGCGGACCGCGCGCTCGTGAAGGCCCGGACGGTCGAGACCAAGGCGCGGAACACCAAGGAGCAGGCGGCTGCGGGGGCGGCAACCGCCCTCGAGCAGGCGGCCGGCGGCGGCGAGCGGGCAGAGGCCCTCGCGATCCAACTCGTCGCGCGTCAGGACGCCGCCCGGGACGCCGAAGCCGCGCTCGCCGCGACGAAGAGCGAGCTGGTCGACCGGCTCGGCGACGGCGATCCGCGGGCGTTGTTGGACGAACGCCAGCACGAGCTCGAGCTGGCGGAGACCGCGGTGCGGGCCGCGTCGGCTGCCGCCGACGCGGCCCGCACCCATCTGGATACCTGCCGCGCCCACGCCGACGAGGCAGGTCGGGGGCTCGCGACCCTCGCGAACCAGCTCGCGTCGGCGTGGGGGCTGCTGGGGCAGGCCCGCCCCGTCGGGACCGCTGCGGCCGACGTCCGCAGCTCCTATGTCCAGCTCGGTGAGACGCTCGTCGAGCGGCTCACCGAAGCCGCCGAAGCGGGCGACCGGGCAGGGGCGGAGGCCCACGCGGCGACGGAGGCCGTCGCCGCCGAACTCGCGGCCCTCGACCTCCCGCCCGACTCGGACGTCGCTCGTGTGGTCGCCGCCGCCGCCGCCGCCGCAGCCGCATCGGCCGAACGCGTTCGAACGATCGAGGAGACCCTGGCGACGGGCGCCGACCTCGAGGCTCGCCTGGTCGTCGCGACCGAAGCTCGGGACGTCGCCCGACGACTGGTCGCCGACCTGCAACCGTCACGGTTCCTTGCCTACCTCCTCGAAGAGGAGCGAGCCGCGCTCGCGGATCTGGGAAGCGTGCACCTCGAGGAACTGACCCACGGGGCCTACCGGTTCAGCGGCGACGATGCCTTCCACGTGCTCGACATGAACGCCGGGGCCGCCGACCGGACGGCGGACTCGCTTTCGGGCGGCGAGACCTTCCTCGCATCGCTTGCCCTCGCGCTCGCGCTCGCCGAGATGGTCGCGCGCGGGGGTGGCCGCCTCGACAGCTTCCTGCTCGACGAGGGGTTCGGGAGCCTCGATGCCGAACACCTCGACCGCGCGATGGACGGGATCGGCCGCCTCGTGGCGGGTGACGTCGATCGCCTGGTCGTGCTCGTGTCCCACGTCGAGCAGATGCGCCAGCTCATGGAGGACCTGATCGTGCTCGACAAGGACGTCCGCACGGGTGAGACCCGCGTGCTCTCGGGCGCCGGCCCGGCCTAATACGTTCATCGGATATCGGCCGATAGACCTACACCGATCTGCCGCTGAAGCTCGTGAGGAACCCTGCCGATAACCACCTTCGGGCTCGCAGCGCTCGGGGCACTCCTCGTGCTCGGCATCATCGGATCGCTGTTGATGGGCGTCCACGCGCGTCACGCGGCCCAAGATCAGATCGTCCACCAGGCGCAGACGATCACCGATAGCTCGCTCACACTCGCATTCACGCCTGACGACCTCGCCGGCCCGGCTTCGGCGGAACGCGCCAACCAGCTCACAGCCCAGATCCAGTCGATCGTGATCGACCCCAGCGACTTCGACTCGGTCACCCTGTATTCCCCCGAAGGCACGATCCTGTATTCGACGGCGACGAGCAGGATCGGCACGCAGCTCCCCGGTGAGAAGGACTCGATCAAGGAGGCGCTCCGCGGGGTCCCGATCACGAGCGAGTTCGACGGCACGCTGTCCGTCAAGCTCCCGCTGCGGTTCCGCTCGGGCGTCGGCGGCCCGGCCGTCGTCGAGCTCACGCACCCCGACGCGCCGATCGCGAGCGCGGCCGGTCCCTGGCGGACGAACGCGCTGTTCCTGTTCGCGCTGCTGGTGCTGCTCGGCGTCGCGGTCTTCGGCGTTGCTCGGCTCCTCGCGGTGGTGAGCGACACCGCCGACGGTCGCGTGGAGACGCGGCCCATCGTGATCCCCCACCCCGTGCGGGCAGCGGCCCCCCACCCCGGGCTCAGAGAGGAAGGCGAGGCGAGACGGCGCGCGGAGGAACGGGCCCGAGCCGCCGAGCAGCGGCTCGGGCTCTTGCAGGATCAGTACCGCAAGACGTTGGAAGAGCTCCAATCGTTCCAGCAGCTCGCTCCTGAGACGCGCTCGGCCCCCGCCGCAGACCCACGGATCGAGGAGCGGGCCCTGCGGGCGGAGGGACAGGTGCACGAGCTCGAGCTTCAGCTACGGACCGTCACGCACGAGCGCGAGCGGCTCGCGACGCAGCTCCAGGAAACGATCCAGGAAGGGCTGCGGGTCGTCGACGACGACGAGCAGGATCTGCGCCTGCGCGAAGCCGAACTGGAAGCGATCGGCCTGAACGCCGAGCTCGACGTGACGAAGGAGCAGCTCGACGCGACGCGGCGCGAGCTCGCCTCGATGCGGGCATCGACCGGGACCACCTCCCGCACCCAGGAAGAGCTTGACGCGGCGAACGTGGAGATGGTGCAGATCCGAGACGCCCTCACCACCGCGGGATCGCAACTCGTCACCGCGCAGCGTGAGCTGGAGGATGCACACACCGAGCTCCGCGCGCTCCGCAACGAGGAGCAGCGCGCGGCGATGCTCGAGGACGAGCTCCGGGCCGCGAAGGCCGAGCTCGAGAGCGGGCGGGCCTCGCATCGTGCCGATCTCGTGGAGCGTGAGGCCGAGCTGGAGGAGAAGGTCCGGGCGACGCGCGAGGAGTTCCAGCGTCAGCTCGAGGAGATCGAAGCGTCCTACCGCAGCCAGCTGGAACAGCGCGAGGCGGAACTGCACGGCCGGATCACCGACGCCGAAACGGCGGCGCGCACGGCCGTGCACGATGTGCAGGCCGTGCGCGACGAAGTCACGGCCGCGCGTGCCGAGGCCGCCAGCCGCGAGCAGCAACTCCTCGAGGCGCACAACGAGATCGCCCGGATCCGCGGCGAGCTCAAGGGTCACACGTCCGAGGTCAAGGAGCGCACCGCGGCGGTCGGCCAGGCGCGCAAGGAGGCCGACGAGATGCGACGCTCCCTCGCGGCGTTGCAGGAGGACCTGGCCCGAGCGGACGGAACGATCGAGCAGATGCGGACCGAGCTCGAAGCCGAGCGGCTCCGCAACGCCGAGACCGAGGACGTCTCGATGAAGGCCGATCGTGATCGTGCGTCCCAGCAGGCGCGGGCCGAGAAGCTGGTGCGTCAACTCGAGGACGCTGCCGCGGAGAACGCGGAGCTCAACCGCCGCCTCCAGGACTTCGAGGCACGGCGCCAGCTCGAGCTGGCCGACGACCAGGGCCGTGCTCAGATCGACCAGCTGCTCCAGGTGACCCAGGAGCGCCTCGCCGGTCAGACCGAGAAGCTGATCGCGGCCGAGGATCGCGTGAAGGAGCTGGAGACGGATCTGATCACGGCCCGCAACCGTCTGGAGGTCATCGAAGGCGATCTCCGGATGCACCAGATGTCCGATGCCCTGCGCGAGACGCGCGAACAGGAGACGGCCGACGCCGTCGCGCGCGACGAGCAGGACGCTGTGGTTGAGGTACCGGTCGAGGATCGTCGAGGGACCACGCCGTTCATGAAGGAGCTCTCCCTCGACGCCAAGAAGTCGGTCGCGAAGATCAACGGGATCACGCAGCTCCTGAAGCACAAGAAGGACCAGAAGGACCAGGCGCAGCTGATCAAGCAGCTCACCGGACACGCCCGGCGGCTGGACAACCTGGTCGCCGACATCGCCGATGCCGAGCGGCTGGCCGCAGGTGCGATCAAGCTGAACATCCGGCGCACCGACTTGGAGTCCCTGGTGAACAGGGTCGTCGAAGAAGCGATGGCCGACTCCGACCACGACATCCGCGTCGTCGCTGAGCCCACCAAGGTGCGGATCGACCAGGTCCGCACGGAGCAGATCCTGAACGGCCTGCTCCGTGCCTCGAGCGAACGCACCCAGAGCGGCAAGACGATCGTCGTTCGGCTGCAGCACGTCGACGGAGGCGCGATGCTGTCGGTCGAGGACCCGGAGCCGTCCTCGGACGCCTCCATCTCGCCGGTCGTGCGACGGCTCGCCGAGGCCCACGGCGGCACCGTGAAGGCCGAGAGCCGCGATGGCGGCGGGTCGGCGTTCCGCGTCTTCCTCCCCGATCCCGAGGCACGGACGGATGGCGCGACCGCGCCGGACGTCAAGATCCTCGTCGAAGAGGCGGGAGGGCGGCCGCAGGACGAGCCGTGGGAGGCCGAGGCGGCGCACCAGCAGCTGGCAGCCGAGCTCCGCCGTCTCGCCGAGCTCGAGAGCTGAGCCCGCGCGCCCGTTCACACGAGACGGAGCACCAGAGCGTCGCCCTGGCCGCCGCCGCCACAGATGGCGGCGCCGCCCAGGGCCACACCCCGCCGATGCATCTCGAGCGCGAGCGTCAGCACGATCCGCGCGCCGCTCGCACCGATCGGATGGCCGAGCGCGACCGCTCCCCCATTGACGTTGACGATCGCCTCGTCGAGCTCGAGCAGGCGAGCCGCGTGCGATGCGACCCCGGCGAACGCCTCGTTGATCTCGACGAGCCCCAGGTCCGCGGTGGATCGGCCCGCCCTCTTAAGTGCCTTCTCCATCGCGAGGGCAGGCACCGTATGCAGGGACGCATACCGATCGGCCGACATCCCGTAGGAGATGATCTCGACGAGCGGCTCGATGCCGAGCCGTTCGATCGCCGCGTCCGAAGCGATCACGACGGCGCACGCGCCGTCGCTGATCTGCGACGCGTTGCCGGCGGTCACGGTTCCTTCCGGCGAGAACGCCGGCCGCAACACCGCGAGCGACTCCGGCGTGGTGTCCGGTCGGATCCCCTCATCGCGCCCGACCTCGACGACCCCACCCCCTCGCTGGGGAACGGAGACGGCTGCTACTTCTCCCCCCATCCGGCCCTGATCCCAGGCGGCGGCCGCACGCACGTGCGAGCGGGCAGCCCAGGCATCCTGCGTTTCCCGGGTGACGCCGTACTCGTCGTTCATCGCGTCGGTCCCCGCGCCCATGTGACGGTCGTCGAAGGCGCACCAGAGCCCGTCGTGGATCATGGCGTCGATCAGCGGCGCGTCGCCCAGCCGCGACCCCTCACGGGCGGTCGGCGCGAGGTACGGGGCGTTCGTCATCGATTCCATGCCGCCCGCGACGGCGACCTCGAGCTCGCCCGCACGGATCATCTGATCGGCGATGGCTATGGCCGACATGCCGGACAGGCACACCTTGTTGACCGTGAGGGCAGGGATCTCCTTCGGGATCCCCGCGGCGATCGAAGCTTGTCGCGCGGTGATCTGCCCCTGCCCTGCCTGGAGGACGTGCCCCATGACGGTGTACTCGACGTGGTCGGGCTCGACACCGGCGCGCTCGAGCGCGGAGCGGATCGCGGCGGCGCCGAGGTCCACCGCCCGCAGCGGCGCGAGACCGCCACGGAACTTCCCGATAGGCGTCCGCGCCCCGGCGATGATGAACGAGCTGGTCACACACCGAGTGTACGAGCGGCTCCGGACGGAGGTCAGGACCGGTTCGCGAGCGCCTTCTCGATGACCTCGAGGATCTCGTCGCGGACGAGCTCGTCGTGCTCCATCAAGGCGTCGCGGAGCGCTGCGTGGATGTCGCGGTTCTCGGCGAGCACCTCGCGGACACGCTCGCGCTGGCCGTCCAAGATGTCCTCCACGCGCTGTTTCGTCTCGGGGTTCCCGAGCACCTTTCCCACGAGGTTCGAGCGAGACAGGGGTCCGTCGGCGACGGCCTCGTAGCTGATGAGGGATCCGGCCATCCCGAAGGAGCCGACCATCTGCGCCGCGAGCGACGTCGCCGCCGCGAGGTCGGCGCCCGGCCCCGTCCCCGACTCACCGAAGCACATCTCCTCGGCGGCGAGACCCCCGAGCGCGATCGCGATCCCGGCCTCGAGCTCGGTCTTCGTTCGGGTGAGACGCTCCTCCTCGTCGCTGTGCGCGAGCAGTCCCAGCGCGCCGCGACGCTTGATGATGGACAACACCTCGAGCCGCCGTCCGACACCGACCAGGTAGGCGACGGTGGCGTGCCCCGCTTCGTGGGTGGCGACGGCGTCTCGATCGGTCTCCGTGTAGTTGGTCACCTGCTTGGTGCCGATCTCCTCCGTGAACTTCGCCTCCATCACGTCTTCGAAGTTCATCCGCTTGCGCCCCTCACGGAGCGACACCAGCAGCGCTTCGTCGAACAGGTGCTCGATCATGACCGGGGTGTAGCCGAAGGTCTCGTGCGCGATCCGTTCGCGATCGGCATCGTCGTCGAGTCGTTCGTCATGGGACTTCCGAGCCAGGAAGAAATCGATCAGGTCTCGACGCTCCTGCTTGGTCGGGAGGTCGAAATACAGACGGCGGTCGAACCGCCCCGGGCGAAGGAGGGCAGGGTCGAGGGAGTCGCCGCGGTTGGTCGCCGCGATCAGCAGGATGTTGTGGTACTCGGGCCGGATCGCACGGAACTGGCGGTTCGGTGGGAGGTATCCGTTGACCCATGCGATCAGCTTGCCCCGCACCCGGTCTCGCCACGGCGGGGTGTCGAAGGATTGGAGCTGGATCAGCAGCTCGTTCACCATGCTCCCCTCGCCGGAGCCGAAGAACGCGGACGTGGTGCGCGCCAGGTCGCTCGGCGCTGCGGTAGCCGAGGACACACCGCCACGCGACATCGCCACCGCATCGATCTCCTCGATGAAGCCGATCGCGCCCCCTTCCTTGCGCGCCGCCTTTCGGAGCTTCTTGAAGAACGCCCGGATCCGCCAGGCCGTCATCCCCTGCCACATGGAGACGAACGACGGCGCGGGGATGAACATGAACGGCACGCCCGCCTGCTTCGCCATCGCCTTGGCCAGGAAGGTCTTCCCGGTGCCCGGCGGCCCCTCGAAGAGGATGCCGCGCCGTGGCGTCCCGCCGAGCTCGTCCCGGAAGGTCGCGTACCCCAAGAAGACGTCGAGGGTCCTGATCACCTCGTCGACCTGCGTGTCCAGTCCTTTGATGTCGGTGAGTCCGATCTCCACCTGCTCCGGGTACACGGTGAGGTGCGGAGAGCGACCGAACATGAACGGCATCAGCGCCATGAAGGCGATCGCGACGAAGATGCCGATCGTGATGGCGCGGAGCACCTTCTTCAGACGACTGCGCTCACGATGACGGAAGACGTCGGCCGTCCCCTGGCGCATGAGCTGGGACCCCTCGAGGAGTGCGGCCGGGCTGGCTGGCGTCCTGTCGTTCACGAGCGCGTGCTCCTCGTCGTGGGGAGATTCCCGATGACTCACCGTACATCGGATGGCCTCACCCGGCTATCGGACCTTCGGCTCGCTTGGGGGACCGGATGTCCAGACCTCTGGGGAACCTCGGCCGCAGCATCCAGGGAAGACGGATAGGGTCTCGTCCCGATGGGTCGGCGAGCGAGATCGTGATGGGGGAAGCGTGACGGTCCATCTCGTGGACATCGATCACGTGGGGATCTCGGTCGAAGATCTGGAGGATTCGGTCGAGCGGTACCGCGCGATGCTGGGGGTCGAGCCGGTCCACCGGGAACGCGTCGAGGATCAAGGGGTCGACGAAGTGCTGTTCGCCGTCGGGTCCTCGTTCATCCAGCTGCTCGGGGCGATCGGGCCGGACTCCCCGGTAGGACGGTCGCTCGCGACGCGTGGACCGGGCCTTCACCACGTCGCCTATCGGGTCCGTGACATCGCCGCCGCGCTGGATGAACTGAGCGCGCAGGGCGCGCGCCTGGTGGACCGCGTGCCCAGGCAGGGCTCGCGGGACACCTTGATCGCGTTCGTGCATCCGAGATCGATGGGCGGTGTCCTCGTCGAGCTCGTCCAGACGCGCTGAACCAACCTCCGAGCGCGCGCCCGAACCCTCAGCCGCTCAGCGAAAGGTCGTGAGCCCCCGCTGCGGCGCGTTCACGAGGCAGCTGACGTTCCCCTCCGGGAGCCCGCCTTCCTCCATCAGGTGGTGCACGGCTGGGATCTGGTCGTAGGGGTACGCGGCGCCGAGCGTCGTCGTGATCGTCCCGTCGCGCACGAGGTCGTTGAACGCAGCCGCCTGCTCGGTGTTCATCAGGTGGGAGCCCTGGTAGCGCTTCTGCAGGTACCAGAGGTAGCGAACGTCGATCAGGGTGTCGTATCCCGACGTTCCCGCGCAGATCACGATCATCCCGCCCCGGTCGCACACGAAGTTCGACGTGGGGATCGTGTCCTCCCCGGGATGCTCGAAGACGATCCGCGGGTTGGTCTTGTCCCCCGCTGCCTCCCAGATGGCCTTCCCGAACGCCTTCGCACCCTCCAGCCACTCCTTCCATCCGGGCGCATCCCACCTGGGGGGCACGCCCCAATGGCTGAAGTCCTTCCGGTTGATGGAACCGACCGCGCCGAGCGACCGGCAGTACTCGGCCTTCTCCGGGGAGCCGATCACCGCGACCGCGCGGCCACCCGCCGTGGTGACCAGCTGGATCGCGAGGGATCCCAACCCCCCGGCTCCGCCCCAGACCAGGACGAGGTCTCCGGGTTGCACCGTGTGAGGCGGCCATCCGAAGAGCATGCGGTAGGCGGTACCGCCCGTCAGCGTCGGAGCCGCCGCTTCCTCCCAGGTCAGATGATCTGCCTTCGGCAAGCACTGGTGCTCCTGCACCTTCGTGAATTGCGCCATGGATCCCCAGCAGGTGTCGTAGCCCCAAACCCGGAAGCTGGCTGACAGCCCGGGATCCTTGCCCGACGTGACCCAGGGGTCGTCGAGGTTCCATTGCCCGGGGTGCACGACGACCTCATCTCCCACCTGGACATCGCGCACGTCCGAGCCCACGGTGTAGACGACGCCACTCGCGTCCGAGCCGACGATGTGGAAGTCGGTGGGCTCCCCCCATCGCGACTGGCCCCTCGTGACATCGATCGGGACGCCCCGGGCGGCCCAGACGTTGTTGAAGTT
>VAYF01000008.1 GCA_005883885.1 Actinomycetota bacterium
CGCCTGGACCGACGAGCAGATCGCGTCGTGGGAAGCCTCCCGGGACGCCGACCGCGTGCTCGCGTCGGTCCTGTTCACCGACATCGTCGATTCCACGGGCCGTGCCGCGGCCCTCGGCGATCGCCAGTGGCGTCAACTGATCGATCGACACGACCGGGTGGCGCGCGCGGAGGTCGACCGGTTCCACGGTCGCCTCGTCAAGACGACCGGCGATGGTCTCCTCGCGACCTTCGATGCGCCCACGCGGGCGCTGCGATGCGCGATCGCCCTGATCCGGTCACTGGACGACTCGGGGCTCGGCATCCGCGCGGCGATCCACACGGGAGAGATCGTCATGGGCGAGGGGGATGTGGGCGGGATCGGCGTCCACATCGCCGCTCGACTGCTGGCCGAAGCGGGGGAGCGGCAGGTGGTCGTCACCCGAACCGTCCGGGACCTGGCGACGGGCGATGATCTTTCCTTCGTTCCGTTGGGCAACGCCAACCTCCGAGGGGTGCCCGGCGAATGGGAGCTGTTCGAGGCATCGACGACGAAAGGAGACTGAGCCATGTCGGAGACCGTGAAGGTTCCGGGCGCCGCGCTGTACGTCGAGACGCAGGGAACGGGTCCGGTGCTGCTGTTGATCCCCGGCGGGCCGACCGACGCGGGCATGTTCACGGACCTGTCCGGGCGGCTGGCGGACCGGTACACGACGGTCGCCTACGACCCGCGGGGCCACTCGAGGAGCACGCTCGAAGGCGAGCCCGAGGACATCCCGGTCGCGCTGCACGCGGACGATGCCGCCGCGGTCCTCGCCGCCGTGGCGGATGAGCCGGCGTACGTGTACGGGAACAGCGGGGGCGCCACGATCGGTCTGGAGCTCGTCGCCCGCCACCCCGAGCTGGTCCGCACGCTGGTGTCGCACGAACCGCCCCTGATGGAGCTCCTGCCCGACGCGGACCACTGGCGCTCGGTGTTCCGCGAGATCGACGAGACCTACCGGACGGCCGGCGTTTTCCCGGCGATGGGCGTGTTCGGAAGCGCGGTCGAGGAGGGCGGACCGAAGTACAGCGAGCAGATGGACCAGGCGCCATCCACGCCGGAGTCCCAGGAGATGATGGGCAGGATGACCGGCAATTTCGAGCTGTTCATCGCGCACGAGATCCAGCCGATCGGCGCCTACCAGCCGGATATCGACACGCTGAAGAAGGTCCCGACCCGGATCGTCAGCGCGGCCGGGGAGGATTCGGCAGAGCAAGGAGCACGCCGAGCCGCGATCGCGCTCGCCGAGCGACTGGGCATCGACGTGACGTATCTGCCGGGCGCCCACGGCGGGTGGGGGTCGGACCCGCAGGCGTTCGCCGACGGTTTGGACAAGGCCCTGCAAGCAGACTGAGGGCCTTCGGGCGCCGGCGCCCCCCGGATCCCCTTGACAAACGTGCGCGGCTTCTCCATATTTATCTAGGAACCTAGATATATGGAGGATTCGCTGTGATCGAGTTCCGGCTCTCCCCGCGGTCCGGGGTGGCGACCTATCTCCAACTCGTCCACCAGGTCCGCCATGCCGTTCGCCTCGGGATCCTTCATCCCGGTGATCAACTTCCCACGGTCAAAGAGGTGGTGGGCTCGCTCGCCATCAACCCGAACACGGTGTTGAAGGCGTATCGGGAGCTGGAGCGCGATGGTCTGGTGGAGGGCCGGCCGGGGGTCGGGACGTTCGTGCGCGATAGCGTCCACGGGCCGCCGCCGGGCAACCACGCCGCATTGCGGCGAAGCCTCGAGCGCTGGCTGCGGAACGCCTTCGAGGCCGGCCTCGACGCGGAGGACGCTCGGGCCCTGTTCGAGACCTCGCTGCAGAACTCCAGAGAGGAAGGAGTGGCATGACGTCGGCCCTGATCGCAACGGGCGTGGGCAAGCGCTACCGGCGCCTCTGGGCCCTGCGGGACTGCAACATCGACATCCCGGACGGAAGGGTCGTGGCGCTCGTCGGACCGAACGGAGCCGGCAAGACGACGTTGCTTCACCTCGCAGCCGGCTTGCTCAGTCCGACGGTTGGGACCATGCGTGTGCTCGGTCGAACGCCGGGACGAGACGTCGGTCTCCTCGCTGATATCGGTTTCGTGGCGCAGGACGTTCCGTTGTACCGGTCGTTCTCTGTCGGAGACATGCTCGAGTTCGGCCGGCGGACGAACTCGCGCTGGGACCACGATCTCGCCTCGACCCGCATCGAACGCGCCCGTATCGATCTCGATCAGCGCGTCGGCTCCCTTTCGGGGGGCCAACGCGCCCAGGTAGGGCTCACGCTCGCCCTCGCGAAGCGTCCCCGGCTGCTCCTGCTCGACGAGCCGCTGGCAAGCCTCGATCCCCTGGCGAGGCGAGAGTTCCTCCAGTCGCTGATGGGCGAGGTCGCCGAAGGCGAGCTCACGGTCGTGCTGTCGTCCCATCTGATCACGGACCTCGAGCGCGTCTGCGATCACCTGATCGTCCTGTCGGCCTCGCGCACGCAGGTCGCCGGCGACATCGACGGATTGCTCGCGTCGCATCGGATCGTGGTCGGACCCAGGCGAGAGGGAGCGGAGGTTCGCGGCGTCGGTTCCGTCGTCCAAGAAAGCCACACCGACCGACAGAGCACGCTCCTCGTGCGGACCGACGGACCCATCCTCGATCCGGCGTGGGCGGAGCAGGAGATCGGCTTGGAGGAACTCGTCCTCGCGTATCTCGGTCACCCGGACGCGACCGCTCTTCCTCAGCCGAAGTTGGCCACGGCCGAAGCGGAGGTGTCACCATGATCTGGCTCACCTGGCGGCAGCACCGGCTCCAGTTGCTGTACGGAGCGGTCGTCCTGGTGATCCTGACGGTCTTCCTGCTCTCGACGGGGTTCGGGATCTCCGCAGCCTTCCGGAGCTCCGGGCTCGCCCAGTGCCTCTCCGTGCCCGGCCGAGACTGCGGCGCGGCGAACGATCTCTTCATGGGGGGAGGCGCGCGTTATTCGGGTCTGTGGTTCACGATCCCGCTGTTCCTGATCGTCCCCGCGATGGTCGGGGTGTTCTGGGGTGCACCTCTGGTGGCGCGCGAGGTCGAACAGGGAACGCATCGCCTGGCATGGACGCAGGGCGTGGGCAGGATCCGATGGGCGGGGACGAAGGTCGCCGCCCTCGCCGCCGCCGCGCTCGTAGGAACCGCATCGCTGGCGTGGATCCTGTCGTGGTGGAGCCGCCCGTTCGTCGCGGCTTCCGACAACCGTTTCTCCCCGGGCGTGTTCGACCTGCGCGGCATCGTCCCCATCGCGTACGCGCTCTTCGCGTTGGCGACGGGCGTGGCAGCCGGGACACTCATCCGCCGAACGGTTCCGGCCATGGCGGCGACGCTCGGCTTCTATGCGGCCGTTCGCCTCGGCGTCGAGCTCTGGCTCCGACCGCATCTCGCCAGCCCGAGCACGGTGAGCTACCCATTCTTCGGGACCAACCCGCGCTCGGGGCTCGGTGACTGGGTGCTCTCGACGAAGACGCTCGACGGCGCGGGGCATCTCCTGGGCAACGGCAAGGTGCTCGACCTCAACGTGCTCGGTTCCCGCTGTCCGGGGCTGCCTCTTCCGACTGAGAGCTTGCCCAACAAGGATGCCCTCCAGGCGTGCATCCGGCAACTCGGCTTGCATGTCCAGTCCACCTACCAGCCTGGAAGTCGCTACTGGACGTTCCAGGGGATCGAGTCCGCGATCTTCATCGCGCTCGCCGTTGCGCTCGTCGGGCTCAGCCTGTGGTGGATCCGCAACCGGATCGCGTGATGCGCCGGCGTGCGGGGCTCAGGCGGTGATGTCGCGGCGCCGGAACCGCCATACCGCGAGCGCCAGGAACACCGCCGTGTACGCCGCGCTCACGGTCAGGCCCTCCCGCATCGTGACCAGGTCCACCGGGAACCGGAACAGGCCCGTGTATCCGAGCCAGCCATGCGTGGGCAGGAACGGCTGGATCGCGTGGAGGCTCGGGATCTGATCCGCGATCTGGCTCGCGATGGCGACGATCACGGTCGCGACGATCGCGCCCGGACCGGAGTCCGTGAGCGTCGAGATCCACATGCCGACCGCGACGATCCCCGACGCCGCGAGCACGATGAACGCGCCCGAAGCGAGGATCCTCGCCAGACCGTCGACAACCGAGAGGGACGTGCCCGACAGCGTCGGCATCGGATGGATCCCGAACACGATCCCCCCGGCGAACAGGCCCGAGCAGATCACGATCAGCAACAGCGTCCCGGTGAACGTCATCGCCGCCGCGTACTTCGACACGATCAGCCGGGGGCGCCGCACCGGGCGAACCAGCAGGTAGCGGAGCGTGCCGGACTGCGCCTCTCCCGCGATCGCATCGCCGGCGAACAGGCCGATCGCGAGCGACATGAAGAACGGCTGGACCAGGGCGAGACCCGTGAGCGGAGCGAACAACCCGTTCCTGACGATCTGCAACAGGAACGGCGGCGCGTCCTGCGAGTTCTGGGGTGGCGGCGGGGAGAGGCGGATCGCGACGACGACGAGGACAGGGACGCCGGCGAGCGCCGCGGCCAAGAGCCACGTCCGCCAGCGACGGACCTGCTTCGAGAGCTCAACGCGGAACATGGATGCCCTCCACGAGATGGAGGAAGACGTCTTCCAGCGTGTCACGCTGCGGTTCCAGCGCGTGCACCCGGATGCCGCCGCGGACGAGGGCGGCGTTCACGTCGGCCGCCCCGAGACCGTCGGAGAGCGTGACGTCAAGAACCCCTGGTCCCGATGCCGAGGCTGCCGCGATCATGTCCGGCCCTCCCAGCCGCGCGAGGACGGTCCGTGCCGCCGCGACGTCGTCCACCTCGATCCGGATCCGATCGGTCGTGCCACGGAGCGTCCCCGGCGGGCCCTCGGCGACGAGCGCCCCTCGCGCCATCACGCCGACGCGATCGCACATCGCCTCGACCTCCGCCAGGAGGTGGCTGGAGATGAAGATCGTCGTTCCGCCGTCGGCGAGTTGGCGCAGGAGTTCGCGGACCTCGCGCATCCCGGAAGGATCGAGCCCGTTCGTTGGCTCGTCGAGGACCAGCAGCTCGGGGTTGCCCAGGAGCGCCAGCCCGACGCCGAGCCGCTGTCGCATCCCCTGGCTGTACTGCTTCACGCGCTTGTCGGCTGCATCCGCCAAGCCGACCGTGTGCAGGACGTCGTCGATCCTGCCGAGGCGAGCGCGCGCGTCCGCCCGGCCGCTCCCAGCGCGCGCGAACGCTTCCAGGTTCCGCCGGCCCGAGAGGTAGGACCAGAACGCCGGCTCCTCCACGAGCGCGCCCACCCGCTCGAACGGTCCGTGACCGGCGGTCACGCGGGAACCGAGGACCTCGATCGTTCCCGCGGTCGGGTGGATCAGGCCGAGGGCCATCCGGATCGTCGTCGTCTTGCCGGCACCGTTCGGGCCGAGGAAGCCGTAGAGCTCGCCGCGCTCGACCGAGAGATCGAGCCCGTCGACGGCGGCCAGCTCGCCGTACCGCTTGGTGAGGCCGACCGCCCGGATCGCTGCCGTCACGGAAGGGCGTCGGCGCGGGCCTGCAGCGTCGCGATGTCGACCGGGCCCACGAGGAGCCAGGTCGTCCCGTCACGCTCCACCGCGATCGCCGACTCGAGCGGCCCGCTGTAGGGGAGCAGGCTCGTGACCTCCGGCGGGAGCGGCCGCCTCAGCGGAACCGCGACCGACGTGTCGAGGCACGACCCGGCCGTGACCGATCGTTGCTCGCCCGAGGGGATGTCCTTCCGATGGGCGGCGGATGCGACGGCGGCGGAGACCTCGTCCGTGACGTCGCGCACGGTCGCGTCGGCCGGCGGCGTGAACGCGAACATCGAGGGGTCGATCGCGCCGAAGGAGACCGCTGTGAAGCCGGCCTCGATGGCCGGGCCCGCTCCACCGCGGGGGGTGATCGAGACGTCGAGCGGCAGGCGCGTCTGGGCATCGATCGCGATCGTCACGTCGCCGACCAACGTCGTGTGCGACGAGGGAGTG
>VAYF01000009.1 GCA_005883885.1 Actinomycetota bacterium
GATCCCGAGCTGATCGAGCACGTCGTTCGCCCGGGCGCGCATGGCACGGGTCGCCCATGGAAGGCGACGGGCATCTCCCGCGGTCCCCAGGAGCACGACCTCCTCGACCGTGATGGGGAAGGTCCAGTCGATCGTCTCGAGCTGAGGCACCACCCCCAACCGTGGGGGGCGGCGACCATCCGGCCTGGACTCCACCGTGCCCGCCGTGGGCCGAAGGGATCCCTCCATCAGTCGAAGCAGCGTGGTCTTGCCGGCGCCCGAAGGGCCGACGATGCCGCAGAACGCCCCTTCTCTGATGCTGAGATCGACGTCCCGCAGCACGGTTCCATCGCCGTACGTGAAGGAAACGCCACGGAGGTCCAGGATCGGATGGTGCATCCGGCCCTCAATCGTAGGGGTTCGAGGTCGGCACGGCATCGAGCGCCGACGCGTCGCCCCCCAGATCGGTCACGATCGTCCGTACGTCGTACAGCATGAGTCCGACGTACGAATGCTCCGGCTGGCCGGTGTCGCCTGGAAGGTCGTCGTCACGGAGCGTGTCCTCGTACTTCGCTCCCGACTCTTGAGCGATCTGGGCGAGGACGGGACTCGGGAAGACCTCCGAACCGAAGATCGCCGGCACGTGCTCGGTTCTGATCTGATCGATCAGCGCCGCGACCTCTTGGGCAGAGGGCTCCGAGAAGTCGGCGGGTTGGATCGCTCCGATCACGCGCATGCCGTAGTGGTGCGCGAAGTACGCGAACGAGTCGTGATACGTGAGGAGCAGCCGATCCTGAGGAGGGATCGTGTCGACCGCCTTCTGGACGGCGTCGTTCAGCGTCCGGAGCGTCGTGAGATACGCGTCGGCGTTCGCTCGGTAGGTTGCCGCGTTCCCGGGGTCGATCCTCGAAAGCTCGTCGCGGACGAGCTCCGTGTAGTGGATCGCGTACGCGACGTCCATCCACAGATGGGGGTTCGGGTGTCCCGCAGACCGCGGGAATGAGAAGTCGTAGAGATACCCGTCCGGTTGCACGGTGTGCTCTCCGAGCAGGAAGATCTCGGCTCCATCCTTCTTGTCGGACCGGGCCAGCGCCAGCGTGGGGTCTTCGAGGTCGAGGCCGTTCAGGAAGATGACGTCGGCGTCTGCGATCAGACGTGCGGTATCTGCCGTCGGTTCGAACGTGTGCGAGTCGACACCCTCGGGGATCAGGCCCTGGACGTCGGCAGCATCCCCGGCCACGTTCTTCACGATGTCGGTGATGGGGGCCACGGAGGCGACGACCTCGATCTTCCCGCTTTCAGCTCCCCCGGACTTCCCCGAGCAACTGGCAGCGACGAGCGCCATCGCGATCGCGATAAGGATGATGCGCATCGATCCTCCCTACGACGCGCCCCCGAACGCGCGTCGGGAGCATCCTAGTCGCTTCTTGCAACTTCTCGCAACAACGAGATGTTGCGGAATGTGATCAGAAGACGGGGGTCTCGCGCCAGGGGCCGAAGACCGACTGCAGCGCCTCGGTGACCTCTCCCTCGGTGCACCGCGCCCGCGCGCAGTCGACCAAGGGCATCATCAGATCGGCCTCCGGCTGGCGAGCGGCGGCGACCAGTGATGCGAGCGCGGCGTCCGCGACCGCCGCATCGCGCTCGGTCCGGGTCCGTCCGATGGCACCACGCTGGGCATGTTCGGTGGCCATCGGGATCTCGAGGACCTCGAGGGGCTCGTCGTCCGAGCCGGTGAAGGCATTGACGCCGACCTGGATCAGATCGCCCCGTTCGGATCGCCGTTGCTCCCGGAACGAGGCCTCGGCGATCTCCCGGACGAACCACCCGCTCTCGACGCCGTTGAGGACACCCTCGAGCAGCGACCCGTCACCCAGTTCGACGATCCGGGCGAACAGCCCCTCCGCGAGCTCCTCGATCCGGTCGGTGAGCCACTCGACGTAGTAGGACCCCCCGAGCGGGTCGACCACGTCCGGGACGCCGGTCTCGTACGCGATCACCTGCTGGGTTCGGAGCGCGAGCGTCGCGGCCTGCTCGGTCGGCAGGGCGAGGACCTCGTCCAGAGCGTTCGTGTGCAGCGACTGCGTCCCGCCCAACACGGCGGCGAGGGCCTCGACCGTATCGGTCGCGCAGCCAGCGCGCCCAGATGCGGCGGGCGGCCCGGAACTTCGCGATCTCCTCGAAGAAATCGATGTGCGCATCGAAGAAGAAGCTGAGCTGGGGCGCGAACGCGTCGATCGCGAGGCCGCGCTGCAGCCCCAGCTCGACGTAAGCGAACCCATCGGCGAGGGTGAACGCGAGCTCCTGCGCCGCCGTCGAGCCCGCCTCCCGGATGTGATAGCCGCTGACGCTGAGCGGGTGGTACTTCGGGACCCGCTCCACGCAGAACGCCATCAGGTCGCCGATCAACCGCAGATGCGGTCGAGGCGGGAACAACCACTCCTTCTGCGCCGTGTACTCCTTGAAGATGTCGGTCTGCAGCGTGCCGTCGAGCGACGACCAGGCGACCCCTTGGCGTTCCGCCGCCACCAGGTAACAGGCGAACAGCCACGGCGCGGGGCCGTTGATCGTCATCGACACCGTGACCTCGTCGAGCGGGATGCCGTCGAACAGCGTGACGATGTCGTCGAGGGAGTCCGCGGCCACGCCGCACCGTCCGACCTCGCCTTCGGCACGAGGATCGTCCGAGTCGAAGCCCATCAGCGTGGGCATGTCGAACGCCACGGACAGGCCCGTCTGGCCGCGCTCGAGCAGGACCCGGAACCGCTCGTTCGTCTCGCGCGGCGTCCCATAGCCGGCGAACTGGCGCATCGTCCACAGACGGCCGCGGTACATCGAGGGGTACACGCCCCGCGTGAACGGAAAGACGCCGGGAGCGCCCAGGTCGGCGACGGGATCGAACCCCGCGAGGTCGTCGTCGCGATAGACGGGCTGCAGCGGGATGCCGGAACGGGTGGTGTGGCTCCGCTCCTGCTCCGGGACGTCTCGTGTTCGCGGGCTCGTCTCGACCATCGTGTCGTCCGTGCGAGCGTACCCGTTAGGAAGACGTTCGATGGGCGAGGGCCGCGGCGGCCCGGTACGGGTCGACCCGGCGCTCGGTCAGGTCGGTGACGAGCGCCGGGTCGGCGGCGAGCGCGTCGGCCACGGCAAGCTTGAAGCGTTCCGCGGCGAGCGACTCCACCTCCGCCAGCAGGCGCGCGCGACGCTTCGCGTCGCGCGCGTGCGAGGCTCGGGCCCACGCATCGTGCTCCTCGACGGCCTTCCACACCGCGGACACGTCACCGGTCGTCGCCGCGACCGAGAGCACGGGCGGGTCCCAGTCCCGCTTGGGCCCCAGGTGCAGCATCTGGCGGAGCTCGCGAAGGACCTCGGCCGCGCCCTCACGGTCGGCCTTGTTCACGACGAAGACGTCCGCGACCTCCAGGATCCCCGCCTTCGCCATCTGCACCGCGTCCCCCAGGCCGGGCGCCAGCATGACCACCGTCGTGTCCGTCGCGGCGGCCACGTCGACCTCGGCTTGGCCGACGCCGACGGTCTCCACCATGATCAGGTCGTAGCCGGCTGCATCGAGGATGCGCACGCCCTCGGGCGCCGCGAGCGCCATGCCCCCGAGGTGGCCGCGCGTCGCCATCGATCGGATGAAGACGTCCGGGTCCGTCGCGTGCTCCTGCATCCGCACCCGGTCACCGAGGAGCGCCCCGCCCGTGTACGGAGAGGTCGGGTCGACGGCGAGGACGGCGACGCGGCGCTCGTCGGCGCGGAACGCGCCGACGAGCGCCCCCGCGAGCGTTGACTTGCCCACACCGGGAGCTCCGGTGATCCCGACGGTGACGGCACCGCCGGTGGCCCCGTAGATCCCGGCCGACAGCCGTTCGAGCTCGGGGCGCCCGTCCTCAACGAGTGAGATCGCGCGGGCGACCGCACGGCGGTCGCCCGCGAGGACCCCGCGAACCAACCCCTCGACCTCCATCGGCGGCTGAGCCTACCCGGTGCCGGCTGGACGCCGGTCGTATCGGCTCAGCGCGCGGAGAGCAGCATCGTGAGGCGGCGCACCGTGCCGAGGTGACGGATCAACCCTCGGACCCGGATCCGCTTCGTGAAGAGATCCGCGATCAGCGCGCGCCCATCGCCCGTGAACGCATCGGGCAGGCCGAACCGGAGCGGCGCGCCGGCCAGCTCCAGGAGCGTGGTCGAGGCCGCGCTGACGACCACGCGGGCGCCGGGGTCGCGTCCGTCCACCACCGCGACCCCCCCGGACGACGGCCGCAGCGAGACCGCCACGTCGGCGTCGACGGCCTCGATCGTCACCACATCGCCGGGCAAGAGGCGCCGGGTCGGATCGCGCCGGAGGTTCTGCCGAACGAGACCATCGATCAGCTCCGTGATCCCGCTGGGTTCCGCGACCGAACCGGACCCCGGATTCATGGCGCGAGCAAGACCTTGGTCGCGAGCCTGCGGTCGAAGAGCTCGTAGCCCTGGGCCGCCTCCTCCAGCGAGAGTCGATGACTCACCATCGGCGCGGGATCGAGTCGGCCGTCGGCGAGGAGCGCCATCGTCTGCTGCCAGTACGCGTGGGTGGGGCACAGCCCCGCGAAGCGCACGCTGAGGGCCCTGGCCCAATAGACACCGAGCTGGAGCTCCGTGACCTCGCCCGCGTACATCCCGACGACGACGACCCGCCCGCCGCGACGAACGATATCGACCGACGTCTCGTACGCGGTGGAGCTGCCGACCGCCTCGATCACGACGTCGGCACCCCGGTCCTGCGTGGCGCGCGCGAGGACCATCTGAGGGTTGACGCGAACGGCGTCGACGGGGATCGCGCCCGCCGCCTGCGCCAGCGCGCGGCGGGCGGGATCGATATCGACGCCGAACACGGTCGTCGCTCCGAGCGCGAACAGCGCCTGCACGGTGCAGTAGCCGACGGGACCCAGCCCCACGACAGCCGCCGTCTCGTCAGGCATGACGGCGGCGAGGCTGGCCCCGTAGACGCCGGTCGTCAAGACGTCCCCGACGAAGAGCGCGCGTTCATCGTCCACCTCGTCCGGGATCGCCAGCAGGTTGGTCTCGGCGAATGGCACGCGGACCCGTTCGGCCTGTGCCCCGGGAAGATCACCGCCGAAGGGACCGGCGCCGAGGATCGCATGCTCCTCGCACAGGGACGTTTCGCCGCGCCGACAGAACCAGCACGACCCGCACGCGATGTGGAAGGACACCACGACGCGCTCGCCGGGTCGGACGCCGTGCACCTCGGCGCCGATCGCCTCCACCACGCCGACGGCCTCGTGCCCGAGGACGGCGCCCGGTTCGATCGGCGCTTTGCCGTGGAGGAAATGAAGGTCCGTTCCACAGATAGCCGCCCTCGTCACCCGAACGATCGCATCGGTCGGACGTTCGATGATCGGCGCCGCGACGTCGGTGACCTCCACCCGGCCGCCGTCCGCGAACACGACCGCGCGCACGCTACCCCTCGTCCGGGAACACCGTGTCCACTTCGCCGGTGAGGCGCACGAGCTCGTTCGCGGCTCGGACGTATCGCACGATCGTGGGCAGGTCTCCGCGGACCTTCAGCTTGCCTTGCATCATCCCCTTGATCGGATCGAGTTCACCGAGCAGGATGGCCTTCCATCGCGAGTACGGGGCGCTCAGGAGGAAGGCCGCTCGCTCGCCCATGGCTGGATCCACCACTCCTCCCCCTCGGCACGTGCCGTGCCACAGGTCGAGGTATCCCCAGACGTCGTCGGGCACGTGCACGTCCGGCTCGGCCTGGACGAGGAACGCGATGTCGCCCTCCCAGTCCTCGGCGGCCGCCCGGTATTCCTCCGACCCGTTGATCGACACGACGAAGGCCTGGAACCACGCATCGGTCGGGAACGTCGGCACGTCGGCACCCCTCGGTCGCGAGCTCACAGGATACGGGGCCTTCACCGGCTGCTGAAGATGATCACGATGCCGATCACGTTGAACGCGACGTGCGCAGCGATATCGGCCACGAGGTTCGCGCGACGCTCGTAGATCAGGGCGAGGCCGAGCCCGGTGAACACCATCAGCGCCTGGAGGAAGACGACATCGCGCCAGGGAGCGTCGACCACGTGGGACGCTCCGAACAGCACGGCGGAGACCACCGCACCGATGAGCACCCCATGCCGGTCGCGAAGGCTCCGGTAGAAGATCCCGCGGTAGAACAGCTCCTCGGTGATCGGCGCGAGCACGAGCGCCAGGAACGCCGTGAGGAGCTTCGCGTTGATCGAGAGGCCGCCCGGGATCTGCTCCGGTGGCGAAACGCTCGCCCCGAACAGCAACCGGAAGATCGCAAGGAGCGGCACGGCGACGACGACCCCGACGACGATGTACAGCAGCGCCCCCAAGCCGAACCCCACGGCGGCGTCACGCGCGCCCTTCGCACCGAACGCGATCCCCACGAGCCGACGCCAGTCCCTGGCCTTCCAGGTGAGCCACGCGAGCATCGCTCCGAGGAACGCGACGTCGGCGGCAACGGTCGCCACGATCTGCGGCAGCCCTTCGACGGGTTGTCCGGATCCCACACCCATCACGCCGAGCACGATGGTCCCCACGACGAGCTGTGCGATCACGAGGTTCCCCACGAAGAAGACGCCGACGGCCTCCCACGCTCCCCATCGAACCGCAGGGAGATCGCCCGGTCCCTGCGCGGGGGCCCCCGGCGGTGGCGGGGGCAGCTCCGGGATCAACGAAGCTCCGCCGGGTCCGGGATCACGACCGGATCGCCGCCGCGACGGATCTCGGCCCCCAGCGAAACCAGCTTGTGCTCGAAGTCCTCGTACCCGCGATCGATGTGGTAGACGTCGGCGACCTCGGTGATGCCGTCGGCCACGAGCGCCGCGATCACGAGGGCAGCCCCGGCGCGGATGTCTGGCGCTCGGACGGGGGCGGCGGAGAGACGCGGGACGCCCCGGATCACGGCGTGATGCCCCTCCGGGCTGATGTCCGCGCCCATCCGCTGGAGCTCGCCGATGTAGGTGAACCGGCCCTCGAAGACGTTCTCCGTCGCGATGCTCGTCCCGTCCGCGACGGCGAGCATCGCCAGGAGGATCGGCTGGAAATCGGTGGCGATCCCCGGATACGGGAGCGTCACGAAGTCGAGGGCGCGTGGCTGTCCGTGCTGCCGGACACGCAACCCCTCGCCGCTTGACCGGATGACCTCCGCGCCCGCGTCCTCCAGCTTCGTGAGGAACAGGTCCAGGTGTTCGGGCCGCGCGTTCTCGATCGTGACGTCGCCCTGCGTCGCGACGGCCGCTGCCGCCCACGTCCCCGCCTCGATCCGATCGGGAACGGCATCGTGGTCGGCGGGACGAAGATCATCCACGCCGTCGATCGCGATCGTGCTGCTGCCGGCGCCGTGCACCTGAGCGCCCATCGACACCAGGAAGTCGGCCAGATCGGCGATCTCGGGCTCGCGTGCCGCGTTGTCGATCACGGTGGTGCCGCGCGCCAGCACCCCGGCGAGCAGGAGGTTCTCGGTGGCTGTGACGCTTGGGTAGTCGAGCGTGATCGATGCGCCGTGAAGCGACGACGCCTCGGCCACGAGGAAGCCATGCTCGGATCGCACGGAGGCCCCCATCCGCTCGAGTCCGCGGACGTGCAGCTCCACCGGCCTTGCCCCGATCTCATCCCCGCCCGGGAGCGAGACGCGAGCGCGCCCGGTGCGGGCCAGGAGCGGCCCGAGGACGACGATCGACGCGCGGATCTGCCCCACGAGGTCGTGGGGCGCCTCGAAACCGGTCACCTCCGTCGCGTCGAGGACCGCGGTGTCCCCGCGGAGCTCGACCGCCACGCCGAAGTGCGCCAGCAGCTCCGCCATGACGGCACAGTCGCGGATCCGAGGGACGTTGCGGATCACGCTCCGCCCTGGCGCCAGGAGTGCAGCGGCCATCAGCTTGAGCGCAGAGTTCTTCGCGCCCGAAACCCGAACGGATCCCTCGAGACGTCCGCCACCCGTGACGTAGAGACGATCCATCGTTCGATGGTAGACCGACAGGCCGGCCGGGGACCCTAGCCCGCGACGACGATGCGCGCCTCGGCCTTCGCGACCTCGGCGGCGGCGAGAAAGTCGTCGGCGGCCGCTCGCGCCCGCGCCTCTTCGAGGCGCGCGCGACCCCCGTCGACCACGGCGACCAGCCACGTGCCGTCCTCGAGCTGCATGCGCAGCGGCGCGATCGCGAGCTGCACCAGCAGCGGCGCATGCCCGCCAAGGATCCCGACCATGCCGTCGGTCCCGTGCGCGACGAGCATCTGGACGTCGCCCGTCCACACCTCGCGCTCGGGTGTGACCAGGTGGACCTCGACCGTCACGACCCGACCGCCTCCAGCTGCTTGCCCTGCTCGACGGCCTCCTCGATCCCGCCGACCATGAAGAAGGCCTGCTCGGGCAGATGGTCGTACTCGCCTTCGCAGAGACCCCGGAACGACGCGATCGTCTCGTCGACCGGGGTGTACTTCCCGGCGATCCCGGTGAACTGCTCCGCCACGAAGAACGGCTGGGACAGGAACTTCTGGATCTTCCGGGCGCGAGAGACGATGACCTTGTCCTCCTCGGAGAGCTCGTCGATCCCCAGGATGGCGATGATGTCCTGCAGGTCCTTGTAACGCTGCAGGATCTCCTGCACGCGGCGGGCGACCCGATAGTGATCCTCGCCGACGTAGCGGGGATCGAGGATGCGGCTGGTCGAGTCGAGCGGGTCGACGGCCGGGTAGATCCCCAAGGCAGAGATCTCGCGGGAGAGCACCGTCGTCGCATCCAGGTGCGCGAACGCGGCATGCGGCGCCGGATCGGTGATGTCGTCCGCCGGGACGTAGATCGCCTGGAGCGAGGTGATGGACCGTCCGCCCGCCGACGTGATCCGCTCCTGGAGGTCGCCCATCTCGCCCGCCAGGTTGGGCTGGTACCCGACGGCGGAGGGCATCCGCCCGAGCAACGTCGAGACTTCCGAGCCGGCCTGGGTGAACCGGAAGATGTTGTCGACGAACAGCAGCACGTCTTTGTGCTCGACGTCGCGGAAGTACTCGGCCATCGTGAGCGCCGAGAGCGCGACGCGCAGCCGCACGCCCGGGGGCTCGTCCATCTGCCCGAACACGAGGGCGGTCTTCTCGATCACCCCGGACTCGGTCATCTCGAGGAACAGGTCGTTGCCCTCGCGGGTCCGCTCCCCCACGCCGGCGAAGACGGAGACGCCGCCCTGCTGCTCGGCCTGACGGCGGATCATCTCCTGGATGATCACCGTCTTCCCAACGCCGGCGCCGCCGAACATCCCGATCTTGCCGCCCTGGACGTAAGGCTCCAGGAGGTCGATCACCTTGATCCCGGTCTCGAGCATGACCTTCTTCGGCTCGAGGTCGGCGAAGGGCGGAGCCTCACGGTGGATCGGCCACCGCTCCGTCGCATGGATGTTCGCGGCGTCGGTGTCCAGGGGCTCCCCGAGGACGTTGTAGACGTGACCGAGCACCCCTTCGCCCACGGGCACGGTGATCGGGGAACCGGTGTTGATCACGGGTGTGCCGCGGATGAGGCCATCGGTCGGCTTGAGCGCGATCGCGCGAACCTGGGAGTCGCCGATGTGCTGCGCGACCTCGCACGTGATCGTCGTCGTCAGCTGGTCGATCGTGATGTCGACCGTCAGGGCGGTGTTGATCTCGGGCAGCTGGCTCGGCGGGAACTCCACGTCCACCACCGGTCCGATCACCCGGACCACACGGCCCTGCGCGTGTTCGTCGTCCTTCTGGTTCGCTTCAGGCATCGGTCATCCTTCCTTGGCGGAGGACAGCGCCTCGGCACCGCCGACGATCTCCAGGATCTCCGTCGTGATCTCGTCCTGACGGGCCCGGTTGGCCTGCCGGGTCAGCACCTTGATCAGATCGTCCGCGTTGTCGGTTGCGGCCTTCATCGCGCGACGGCGAGAGGCGTTCTCCGACGCGGCGGACTCCAGCAGCGCGGCGTAGACCTTCGTGATGACGTACTGGGGCAGGAGGTGCTCCAGGATCTCGGCCGGCTCCGGCTCGAAGAGGTACTCCGCCGGCACCGTATCCCGAGCGGTCCCCGTGACCTCTTCCGGAGCGATCGGGAGGAAGCGCTTGGACGTGGCCCGGAGCGTGAACGCCGACCGGAAGTCGGTGTACGCGCAGTACAGCTCGTCGATCGTCTCGTCCGCGAAGTCCTTGATGAGCTGGCGGCCGACCACCTCGGCCTTCTCGTAGGGAGGGACCTCGCTGAATCCCTGCCACGAGTCCTGCATCGGCACGCCCCGGAACCGGAAGTACCCCACACCCTTCTTGCCGACGACGTACAGGACCGGCTCCGTGTCGCCGGCGCGGATCTCCCGCAGATGCTGTTCGGCGATCTTCAAGACGTTCGCGTTGTACGCACCCGCGAGCCCCCGGTCCGACGTGATCACCAGGACGCCGATCTTCGTGGCGTGCTCCCGATGCTCGAGCAACGGGTCGTCGATGGAGCTCGACCTGGACGCGACGTCCTCCATGGCTTTCGTCAGCTGCTCGGCGTACGGACGCGATGCTTCCACACGGGTCTGCGCTCTCACGATCCGCGAGGATGCGATCAGCTCCATCGCCCGGGTGATCTTCTTCGTCGACTGGACCGAGCGGATCCGCCGACGGACGACGCGGAGCTTCGCGCCCACCCTCAGCCGGCCTCGTTCGTTCCTGCTTCGGTCGGCTCGGTCTCGGTCGTCGGCTCGACCTCGGTCTCGTCCTCCGCCGAGGACATCCGGTCCCATCCGACGTCCGGCTTCACCGGATCGGTCACCGTGGTTCTCCCGATCGCGGACTCCGAGCCCGGAGCTTCGCCCGATGGAGCGAACGTGGCTGCGAACTCCTCGACGGCCCTCGAGAGAGACTCCAACGTCGCCTCATCGAGCATCCCGGTGTCGCGGATCGCCGCGAAGATCTCGGGGTGTCGTGCCTCGATCGCCTCCTGGAAGGTCTCGACGAACCGCTTGGCGTCTTCGACCGGATA
>VAYF01000010.1 GCA_005883885.1 Actinomycetota bacterium
GCGACCGCCGGATCACCGGCGCCGAAGCGCGAGACATGGGTGCCCTCGTAGATCCGGACGCCGCGCTCGAGCAGCACCCGACGCAGGCCCCGCGCGAGCCGGGCGGGCTGCACGGTGCCGCCGGCCCTCGTCAGGACGCCGGCGTGGAAGACGGGCGAGTCGACCATCGCTCGAACCTCGTCTCGGGACAGCACCGTGATGATGTCGGAGAGGCCCATCCGGTCCACCGCCATGATGAGGTCGGCCCACGCCCCGATCTGCGCCGTCGAGGAGGCGACCGACAACGTGCCCTCCGCCGTGTACCACGCGTCGATGTCGTGCTCCTCGCAGAACCGACCGATGTCGTCGACGCTCTCCTGCCCGGCCCTGCAGATCCGGAGAGCCGGCGCGTCGCCGAAGCGTTCGGTCAGGAAGTCCAGGTCGTCCCAGAAGGAGTTGACGAAGCCGCCGTTGCGACCGCTCGGGCCGCCGCCGCAGATGTCCTGCTCCAGCAGGACGATGTCGAGGCCCGGATCGAGCTCCTTCAGGAACCACGCGGTCCACATCCCGGTGTAGCCCCCGCCCAGGATCACGACGTCGGCTTTCGTGTCGGTGTCGAGCGGAGGACACGGCGCCCCTGCGAACTCGGGCCGAGCGAGCGCTTCGCGGAGCCACCAGCTGCGCCCCTCGTTCGGGGGCAACGCGTTCATGGGCCCGGATGCTACAGGCGCGCCGGACGCTCCCGTGAAGCCCCGTTGGTAAGGTTCCACCCCTCATCTCGCCCCGGAAGGATCCGATGACGATCGCTCGACCCCGCAGCCGGGAGGTCACCGAGGGAGCCGCGCGCGCACCCGCCCGCTCGTACCTGCGCGCGGTCGGTTTCAGTGAGGATGACTTCGACAAGCCACAGGTCGCGGTCGCATCGTCGTGGAACGATGTGACTCCCTGCAACTACCACCTGGACAAGCTCGCGGCGCTCGCGAAGGAAGGCGTCCGCCAGGGCGGCTGTGTCCCGCTCGGGTTCACGACGATCGCGGTCTCCGACGGCATCGCGATGGGTCACGAGGGGATGAAGGCATCGCTGATGTCGCGCGATCTGATCGCCGACTCCGTCGAGCTGATGATGCACGCGGAGCGCCTGGACGCGCTCGTCGGGATCGCGGGCTGCGACAAGTCCGAGCCGGGCATGCTGATGGCGATGGCCCGGATGGATCTGCCGTCGGTCTACCTCTACGGCGGCACGATCCTCCCGGGCACGTATCAGGGACGCGACATCACGATCCAGGATGTCTTCGAAGCCGTCGGGGCGCACGCGAAAGGACAGGTGACCGACGCGGAGCTCCTCGATCTGGAGCGTGCGGCGTGCCCGACCACCGGGTCGTGCGCGGGGATGTACACGGCGAACACGATGGCCGCGGTGGGCGAGGCCCTCGGGATGTCACTGCCCGGAACGGCGAGCCCGCCCGCCGTCGACTACCGGCGCGAGGTGGCCGCGCGCGAGAGCGGGATCGCCGCCGCGCATCTCCTCGAGCTCGATCTCCGGCCACGCCAGATCATGACGAGGGAGGCCTTCGAGAACGCGATCGCGGTCACGATGGCGCTCGCGGGCTCGACGAACGCGGTCCTGCATCTGCTCGCGATCGCGCGCGAGGCGCACGTGGAGCTGCAGCTCGACGACTTCGACGCGATCAGCCGGCGCGTGCCGCACCTGGTGGACGTGCGCCCGGCGGGCCGCTTCGTGATGAGCGACCTGGACCGGGTCGGCGGGGTCCCCGTGGTCATGAAAGAGCTGCTCGAGCTCGGCGTGCTCCACGGCGGGTGCCTGACGGTCACCGGCGCGACGGTTGCGGAGAACCTGGCGGCGCTGTCGCCGCCGGCGCCCGACGGCACCGTCGTGCATCCCACGTCCGACCCGATCCACCCCGAGGGCGGGACCGCGATCCTCCGCGGGTCGCTCGCACCTGACGGCAGCGTGATGAAGATCGCGGGTGCAGCCTCGCTCGAGTTCCGAGGGCGCGCTCGCCCGTTCGACTCGGAGACGGCGGCGTTCGAGGCAGTGACGAGCGGCGCCGTGGTCCCCGGCGACGTCGTGGTGATCCGGTACGAGGGCCCGAAGGGGTCGCCCGGGATGCCGGAGATGCTCGCGGTGACCGCCGCCGTCGCGGGCGCGGGTCTGGGCAAGGACGTCGCTCTCGTGACGGATGGCCGGTTCAGCGGCGCCACGAAGGGTTACAGCGTCGGGCACATCGCGCCGGAGGCGTTCGTCGGCGGGCCGATCGCCCTCGTCCGCGAGAGCGACGAGATCGTGATCGATGCGGAGCGGCGGGTCATCGATCTCCTGGTCGATGATGCGGTGCTCGCCACGCGGCGCGCCGCGTGGAGAGCTCCCGAACCCCGGTACACCCAGGGCGCGTTGGCCAAGTACGCGAGAGCCGTCGGCAGCGCCGACCGCGGGGCGGTGACCTGGTGACGCGGCCGGCGATCGCATCGCCGGCCGCGCTGCAGTGCCGGATCTGCGGCCAGCAGTACCCGGTCGAGCCGCTCACGATCTGCGAGGAGTGCTTCGGCCCCCTCGAGCCCTCCTACGACCTGCAGTCGGTCGACGGCGAGGTCTTCCGCAAGCACGTGGAGCAAGGGCCCGCCAGCCTCTGGCGGTACGAGGCGCTCCTCCCGGGTGGGCCGGGCATCGAGCGGGTGGACATGGGGGCAGGGTTCACGCCGCTCCGCCGCGCCCAACGGCTCGGGCACACGCTGGGGCTCGAGCGGCTCTGGATCAAAGACGACTCGGTGAACCCCTCGAACTCGTTCAAGGACCGGGTGGTCTCCGTGGCGACGACCATGGCGCGCGCCTTCGGGTTCAAGGCCATCAGCTGCGCCTCCACCGGGAATCTGGCGAACTCGACGGCCGCGCACGCGGCTCGCATCGGCATGCCCTGTTACGTGTTCATCCCGGAGGACCTCGAGCGGGCGAAGGTCCTGGCCACGCTGGCGTACGGAGCCAAGGTCGTCGCCGTCAAGGGCAACTACGACGACGTCAACCGGCTGTGCAGCGAGGTCGCCGACGCGCTCCCGTGGGCGTTCATCAACGTCAACATGCGCCCCTACTACGCCGAGGGATCGAAGTCGCTCGGCTTCGAGGTCGCCGAGCAGCTCGGGTGGCGCCTCCCCGACCATGTCGTCGTGCCGATCGCTTCGGGCGCGCTGTTGACCAAGATCCACCGGGCGTTCTCCGAGCTGATCGCGATCGGTGCGGTCGAGGAGAAGCCCTACCGCGTCAGCGGCGCCCAGCCGGAGGGTTGCCGTCCCGTCGCCCAGGCGTTCAAGGACGGCGCCGAGACGGTGCAACCCGTCAAGCCGGACACGATCGCGCGCTCGCTCGCGATCGGGAACCCTGCCGACGGGATGTTCGCGATGCAGGTCAGCCGGCAGACGGGCGGCGCGATCGAGTGGTGCACGGAGCCCGAGATCGTGGAGGGCGTCCGGCTGCTCGCCTCGACCGAGGGGGTGTTCACCGAGACCGCGGGCGGCGTGACCGTGGCCAACTTGAAGCGATTGGTCGACCAGGGTGTGATCGCCCCCGAGGAGGAGACCGTCGCGTTCATCACGGGCAACGGGTACAAGACCGTCGAGGCCCTGGAGGGCACGGTCGAGGCCACCTACAACGTGGCTCCGGACCTCGACGAGTTCCTGGCAGCGATCGGCGTCTAGGTTTCGTTCCCCCGCATCAGCGGGCTTGCGCTCGGAGCCCGGCCGACGCACACTCACGCGAGCCCAGCCCGCGGGCGACCGTTTCGCGCGGAGAGGGGACACGTGGGTCGAGGCTCGGCTGGTGCCCGGCGGATGAACCGGCGGTCGTCACGCAGCGCCGGCGGCGACCCGTGCGTTCCCGCTCGCGGCGGCTGATCCTCCCCCCGTTCGGATCATGTCCGGATGTCGAAAGGGGTGAACGGATGTCCACGCACGAAGAGCAGATGGCGAGGGATACGGCCGATCTCGAGAAGTTCGGCTACCAACAGGAGCTGAACCGCGGGCTCGGGACCTTCAGCTCGTTCGCGGTCGCGTTCAGCTACATCTCGCCGTCCACCGGGATCTTCACGTTGTTCTTCCTCGGGATGTCGGCGTTGGGCGCCCGGCTGTGGTGGACGTGGCCGACGGTCGCCCTGTTCCAGTTCATCGTCGCGCTCAACTTCGCCGAGGTGACGAGCCACTTCCCCCTCGCCGGCTCCGTGTTCCAGTGGACGAAGTACCTGGCGGGGCGGGGCTACGCGTGGATCACCGGTTGGTTCTACATCTTCGCCGGGATCCTCACGGTCGCGTCGGTGTGCGCGACGCTGCCGATCGCCCTGATCCCCGCGCTGAACAACATGTTCGGGTGGAGCTTGAACGATGCCCTCGGGAGCGCCGACCAGAAGGTGGTCGCGCTCATCACGCTCGCGCTGATCACGATCCTCAACATCTACGGTGTTCGGCTCGTGGCGATCGTCAACAACACCGGGGTGGTCTTCGAGATACTCGGGATGGTCGTGTTCGCCGTCTTCCTCGCCGCCGTCCACAATCAGAATGGCGCGGGGGTGATCTTCCAGTCCTCGCAGGCGGGGAACTACGCGGTGTTCCCGGCGGCAACGACCTTGCCGTTCTTCCTCGTCGGGATGTTCATGTCGCTCTACGTGATCTACGGTTTCGATACGGCGTCAACACTCGCGGAGGAGACCAGGAACCCCCGAGCCGAAGCCCCGAAGGCAGTCCTGGCATCGGTGATCGGCGCGTTCGTGATCGGCGCCATCTTCTTGTGGGGCGTGCTGATCGCGGCGCCGAACATCGCGGATGAGGCGAAGGGCCTCGCAACATCGCCGGGCACGATCATCGCCGACGTCATGACGCAGGCGGGGACCACCCTGTACCTCCTGGTCGTCTCGGCAGCGATCTTCGTGTGCTGCATGGCGATCCTGACCTCCACGATCCGCCTCGCCTTCGGGATGGCGCGCGACGATCAGCTGCCGTTCTCGAAGACGATGGCGAAGGTCAGCCCGCGACTGCACACGCCGATCGCCACATGCATCATCGTCGGCGCGCTCGCGGCCGTGCCGTTCATCCAGTTCGCGGGGGCCGCGGTGATCGCCGTCGGCGCGACCGCGTCGATCTACCTGAGCTACCTGCTCGGGAACCTGGCCTTCTTCCGTGCGCGAACGAAGGGCTGGCCGAGGACCCAGGCGCCGTTCAAGCTCGGCGCGTGGGGGATGGTGGTGAACGTCGTCGCGGTCCTGTGGGGCCTCGCGATGATGCTGAACTTCCTCTGGCCCTCTGGCGCCGTGAACGCCTGGGACCCGGGCTCGGCGTCGGCGTCCAACTACCTGCGGATCTTCTCGAACCCGAAGCCCGTCCAGTCGGACTACTACACGCAGGGCCAGCAGCTGCTGAACTTCCACATCGACTTCCTGAACAAGATCCCCGTGATCTGGACCGTGTTCGTGGTGATCTTCGTCGTGGGAGCGCTCTACTACTGGTTCGGACAGAAGAAGAAGCCGTGGGAACCGGTCGTGCCACCGGGCGAAGACGTGTCGATGGTCATCCCGGGCGTCTGAGGTCGGCGGCCGGTGGGGCGCACATGCGCCCCACCAGCCCACCGTTCGTGGTTCGATAGCGTCATGAAGATCGTGACGTCGGCGAAGGCCTCCGCGTTCATCGGCGAACGCGGAGGGCAGGTGTGGGTCTGGCTCGATCCTCGCCGGGGCTTGGTCGGGTCGTTCGTGTGGCTCGAGGCGCATTGCGAGCCACCCCGTTCGAGTCGCCGGTCAAGCTTCACGCGCAGCTCCCGACGATCGCATCGTTTCCGGGCG
>VAYF01000011.1 GCA_005883885.1 Actinomycetota bacterium
CCCGTGGTGAGCCCCATCGCGATCGCGTCACGGACCTGCTTGTACCCCTCCAGGCTGAGCGGGTTCGTGATGCTGGTTCCGAACGGCTTCTCGAGGAAGGCCTGGAGGTCGGTCGGTCCTGCCCAGCCGATCTTCTGCTCCGCGTAGTACATCCAGAACGACGGCATCACGACCGCCGAGATCAACAGGAAGAACAGCAGCGCCATGGAGAAGAGTACGGCGCTCGTCCACGTCCACTCGAAGGTCCGGACGAACGCCTCGATCCGGGATCTGAGGCCTTGCGTGCGCTGCCGGATCGGTGACTTCGTCGCGACGTCGATCTGACTCATGCGCTCGTGCCTTCCGTCCCTCCTGGTGGCGGCGGCGGCATCATAGCAACCCCTCTCGGTCACCCGTGGTGCGGCACCTACACTGAGCCGCAGCCTCCATGCTCGCCGACACCACACACGCGCTGGCCCGGTGGTGGGCCCCTGCACTCGCCTTCGTCGCGGGCATCGTTTCCTTCGCCAGTCCCTGCGTGTTCCCTCTCGTTCCCGGATACCTGTCGTTCGTCACCGGCGCGTCGGCCGTCGACGGCGGGATGGCGGGCGAGCCGGAGCGGCCTCCGGCTGCTCGCCTGCTCCCGATCGTTCTGTTCATCGGCGGATTCACCCTCGTGTTCGCGTTGCTGGGAGCGTTCGCATCGACGGTCCGGCTCTTCAAGGGCTCCGCGGGGCAGACGATCGCAGGGCTCGTCGTCATCACCCTCGGCGTGCTGATGATCGGGTACGCCCTGGGGCGAGGGTCGATCGCGCTGTACGCCGAGCGCCGGCCGTTCCTGCACAAGGTGCGGCCGGGAGTCGCCGGCGCGTTCCCGCTCGGCATGGCCTTCGCCGCCGGGTGGACGCCCTGCATCGGCCCGGTGTTGAGCGGGATCTTCTTCATCGCGAGCACCCAGAGCACCGCGCGCGGGGTCATCCTGCTCGTCGTGTACTCGCTCGGGCTCGGTGTTCCGTTCCTCCTGATCGGGCTTGGGGTCCAGTGGCTCTCCGGCACGCTCCGGTGGTTCCGGCGGAACTACCGGCTGATCACGGTGGCCTCCGGGTCGTTGCTCGTCGGGATGGGGATCATGCTCATCACGGGCACCTTCACGCGATACCTGATCGCGCCGCTCCAGCGCTTCGCGCCCGGCCTCTGAACGGTCCGGGTCGCAGTAGCATCCTGTCGGCCCCATGAGTCCCTCCGCGCCCCCCCGCTTCACCCTTCGGCAGTCGTTCGCGCTCGTGTGGCGGACCCTCCGGTCGATGCGCACGGCCGTCGTGCTGCTGATCCTGCTGGCCGCCGGCGCCGCGGTCGGCTCGCTCCTCCCGCAGATCCCCAACAGCCCGCAGCGGGTTGCGTCCTATCAGCTCGCGCATCCGTTCTTCGGGGCGTTGTTCCTCCGGGCGGGGTTCTTCGACGTCTTCGGGTCCTGGTGGTTCGTGCTGATCCTCACGTTGCTGTTCGTGTCGCTGATCGCGTGCCTGATCCCGCGGTCGCGCGCGATGCTCCGCACGATCCGCCAGCGTCCGATCCAGGCGAGGGAGATCGACGCGTTCCCGCAGTACCGTGAGCTGCGGGTTCCCGCCGGCCCGGCGGCTGCGGCCGCGACGGCGCGCACCGTGCTCCGGCGCCACGGTTACCGCGTCGCTCTCGCGGCGGACGGGCGTGCCGTCGCGGCCGAGAAGGGCACGCTCCGGGAGGTGGGCAGCCTCGTGTTCCACTGGGCGTTCCTGGTGCTGTTGGTCGCCGTGATCGTTGGCAAAGGGACCGGGTACGTCGGGCATGCGACGATCGTCGAGGGACAGACGTGGACCGACGCGGCGTTCAACTACGACGGTGATCTTCGGACGGGCCGGTTCTCATCGGGCTCCCACACCGGGATCGGCATCAAGTTGCTCGATTACTCCGATGCGTTCCGCCAGAGCGGCGTCCCGATGGACTTCACCTCGAAGGTCGAGCTGCTCAACCCCGACGGCACCCTCGCGCGAACGGACACCGTCACGATCAATCATCCCGTGAGCTTCGACGGCGTGCGGATCTTCCAGTTCGGTTTCGGGTGGGCGCCCGTGCTCACGATCTCGGATGGGGGATCCACGATCTTCCATGGCCCGGTCGTGATGGGGCAGAACGCCCAACCGGGCGACAACCCGCTCACCGTTCCGTGGATCGGGTTCGTGAAGCTGCCAACGCTGCGCCCACAGGTCGCGATCAAGCTCGAGCTCTACCCCGACAGCGTCGCGTACTTCGCGGGCCTGATCGCCGGGGTCCCCCAGCCGATGACGCAGGCGAAGGACCCCTTCATGCGCTATTCGCTGTGGAAGGGCAAGCTGCTCGATCCGTCGCTGAGCGGCTTGGACACCCGGTTCATGCATCAGGTCGCGACGGGCGGCATCGGGCAGGGTTGGACCGTGGACCTCGCTCGTGGATGCGTGGCTTCCGGGACATCGACGGCGGGGCTCCCGCGCCAGCTCGCCGGTACCGTCTGCCCGTCCGGCGGTGGTTCCGGGCTCACGATGTCGTTCCCGCAGCTCCGCCAGTATTCGCGGCTGCAGATCTCGCGGGACACGACCGTCCCCTGGGTCCTCGGCGCCGCTATCCTCATCCTCGCGGGTCTGGTCGCGGCGATGTACTCGTCGCGACGGAAGGTCTGGGTCCGTGCCGAACCCAAGGACGCCGGGTCGGTCGTGCAGATCGGAGGGTTCGCGTTGCAACGGAAGGACCGGTTCGAAGAGGCCTTCCCCAAGCTCGTCGAGGATCTGAACGCGGCGATCGCGAGGATCCCCGCCGACCGGCGCGAGGAGGTCGGGGCGCGGTGAGCACGGCCGACTGGGGGCGCCTCTCGAGCGACGCCTTCAACGCGGCGCTGTTCGCGTACATCGCGGCGATGGTGCTCTCGTTCGCGTACCTGGCGTTCCGCAGGACGTCGTTCCACGCGGCGGCGACCGTCGTGGGAACCACCGGGCTCGCGGCGAACGGGCTGTCGATCGTCGCACGGGGGATCGCGGCCGGGCGGACGCCGTGGGGAAACATGTACGAGTACTCGGCGCTGCTCACCTGCCTTATCGTGCTGGCGTACCTCGTGATCGTTGAGTGGCGCTACCGCGTCGCGACGCTCGGTGGCTTCGTCTACGCGTTCGCGATCTTCACGATGGCGATGGCCGTGTCGTTCTTCTACGTGGGGCCGACCGACCTGCTTCCCGCGCTCAACTCGTACTGGCGGCAGATCCACGTCACGGCGATGATCACGGCCTCATCCCTGCTCGGGATCGGCTGCCTGTTCACGATCCTCTACCTGGTCAAGGTGGCCGCGGAGCGCCGCAAGATCGCGGCGCTCCGCGGCGAGACTCCGCCACCCATCCTCGGCGGCTCCGTCGACGCCGACCTGGACGTCCCGCCCGACTACGTGCCCGGCGCCGACGAGCCGGTGGGATCCGCCGCGCCGGCGGAGCCGGCGCGGCGGATCGGCCTGCCGCCGTCCGCTACCCTGGACCGGCTCGCCTACCGCTTCATCCAGTTCGGGTTCCCGATCTGGACCTTCGGCGTGATCTGCGGCGCGATCTGGGCGCAACAGACCTGGGGTCGCTACTGGGGCTGGGATCCCAAGGAGACGTGGTCGTTCATCACGTGGACGATCTTCGCCGGGTACCTCCACGCCCGCGCGACGGCGGGGTGGAAGGGTGCGAAGGCGGCGTCGATCGCGCTCGTCGGATTCGTCAGCCTGCTGATCACGTATTACGCGGTGAACCTATGGATCGCCGGCCTGCACACGTACGCGAAGTGACGCCGATCGCGCGGAAGGCCGCCGAAAGGGCGGCCAAAAGAGCGGGTGGTACAGTCCCGCGAACCTGCGCCCCGCGGGTGGGCGAGGCGCTCTCAGGGGGACGGGGAACGATGCGCAGAACGCGGTGGATCCTCGCGCTGCTCGCGCTGACGATCCTGCTCGCCGCCTGTTCGAAGACGGCGCCGCAGAACACGATGAACCCCGCAGGACCGACGGCCCAGACCGAGAAGAACCTGCTCGTCCTCGTGCTCTGGCCCGCCGCCGCCGTCTTCCTCGTCGTCGAGGGCGGCATCCTGCTGATCTCGATCAGGTTCCGGCACCGCAAGGACCGTGATCGGATGCCGCCGCAGATCCATGGGAACACGCGGCTCGAGATCGGCTGGACGATCGCCCCGGCGATCGTCCTCGCCGTCATCATGGTTCCAACCGTCTCGACGATCTGGCAGCTGGCACGCCAGCCCGCCGACGCGATGCAGATCACCGTCGAGGGGTATCAGTGGTGGTGGGGCTTCCGCTACACGGATCCCGACATGGCGGTCAACTACGGGGACCACGACGCGATCGTCACGGCGGACGTCATGGTGATCCCGACCGGCAGGACGATCGACCTGTCGCTGACGTCGCTCGGCGGCGGCGCACATAGCACCGCGGGTGTGCCCGACCACGAGGTGATCCATTCGTTCTGGGCACCGCGACTGTTCGGGAAGCAGGACGTCATCCCCGGGGAGACGAACCACATCGTGTTCTCCGCGGACGCGCCCGGGGTGTACTGGGGTCAGTGCGCCGAGTTCTGCGGGCTCCAGCACGGCCGGATGAAGTTCCGGATCCACGCGCTGGACGAGGCGGACTGGCAGCGCTGGGTCGCCAACGAGAAGGACCCCGCGGTCGCACCGACGAAGGACGAGCTCGCGCAGAAGCAGGGGATGGATCTCTTCTTCGGCAACGGCGGCGTCGGCGGCCAGTGCATCCAGTGCCACGGGGTCGGCGGCACGGCCGCTTCGAGCACCGCCGCACCCAACCTCACGCACTTCGCGGCGACGACGCACGAGTGTTTCGCCGGGTGCGACTTCGAGACCTTCAACCCGGACGGGACCCCGAACATCGAGGCGTTGAAGGCGTGGCTGCGCGACCCGAACGCGGTGAAGCTCGGCGCGAAGATGCCCGACTACGGCCTCACCGAGCAGCAGATCGACGTCCTCGTCGCCTATCTGTATAGCCTGAAGTAGGAGCGACCACGAGCGATATGGCAACCGCAGCGAGCGTTCCGGCCCGCACGGGGATCGTCCGTCGTCCGACGGCGACCACCGGTTGGTGGAGCTGGTTCACCACGGTGGACCACAAGAAGATCGGCCTGCTGTACGGGTTCAGCGCGTTCGCGTTCTTCCTGATCGGCGGGATCGAGGCCCTGTTGATCCGGAGCCAGCTCGCGAAGCCCGACAACACGCTGCTCAACGCCGACCAGTACAACCAGATCTTCACGATGCACGGGATCACGATGATCTTCCTGTTCGTCATGCCGATGTCGGCGGCGTTCTTCAACTACCTGATCCCCTTGATGATCGGCGCGCGCGACGTCGCCTTCCCGCGGCTGAACGCCTTCTCGTTCTGGGTCTTCATCCTCGGCGGGCTGTTCCTGTACTCCAGCTGGTTCCTCGGCGGGGCGCCGAACGGCGGCTGGTTCGGCTATCCGCCGAACTCGACCACCGACCCCAGCATCGGGATGACCTTCTACGCGCTCGGCTTGGTGATCACCGGCATCGCCTCCAGCGCCGGGGCGGTCAACCTCGCGGTGACCGTGGTCAACATGCGCGCCCCGGGCATGACGCTCTTCCGGATGCCCGTGTTCGTGTGGATGGGGCTGACCGTGCAGTTCCTGCTCGTCTTCGCGCTGCCCATCATCACTGTGGCGCTCTTCGAGATGCTGTTCGATCGCCGGTGGGGCACCCACTTCTCCGATCCGACGGCCGGCGGCCAGCCGTTGCTCTGGCAGAACCTCATCTGGTTGTTCGGGCACCCCGAGGTCTACATCGCATCGCGATCGGATTCATCGGGTTCGGCGTGTGGGCGCACCACATGTTCGCGGTCGGTCTCGGGCCCGTCGCCAACACGGCGTTCGGGATCACGACCGCGATCATCGCCGTCCCCACGGGGATCAAGATCTTCAACTGGATGGGCACGATGTACAAAGGCGACATCCATTTCGACTCGCCGATGCTCTTCGCGGTCGGCGCGGTCGCGATGTTCGTGATCGGCGGGCTGTCCGGCGTGACCCACGCCGTGGTGCCGTCGGACTACCAGCAGACGGACACGTACTACATCGTGGCGCACTTCCACTACGTCTTGTTCGGCGGCGCGGTCTTCGGGCTCTTCGGGGCGATGTACTACTGGTGGCCGAAGGCGTTCGCTCGCCAGCTCAACGAGCTGTGGGGGAAGGTGCAGTTCTGGATCCTGCTTGTGGGGTTCAACCTCACGTTCGGTCCGATGCACATCCTCGGGCTGGGCGGGATGATCCGTCGCGAGTACACGTATCCGGCGTCCCTGGGGCTCACCTTCTGGAACCAGGTCTCGACGGTCGGAGCGTTCCTGATCGCGTTGTCGGCGCTGGTGTTCATCGTGAACGCAGCCGCGACCCAGCGGAGGCCGAAGGGCCTCGCCAACGAGGATCCGTGGGACGCGAGGACGCTCGAGTGGTCGACGCCCTGCCCCCCACCGATCTACAACTTCGAAGAGATCCCGGTCGTGCACTCGATCGATGAGTTCTGGCACCGCAAGTACGTCGAGGATAAGGAGGGACGGCTGGTCCGCGTGCCGGCGGGTGCGTCCGACCATCCCGCCGATGGAGTCAAGGAGGGGCACGCGATCCACCTGCCGAGCCCGTCCTTCTGGCCGCTGGTCGCGGCCGTCGGCCTGCCCGTGATGGCATACGGCGTCCTGTACTCGTGGTGGTTGGTCGGGGCAGGGGCGCTCGTCACCGTCGTCGGGTTCATGGGCTGGGCGATGGAGCCCCCGGTGGCGGAGTAGCGATGGCCGACACCACCGCGCGCGCGGCACCGGTCGAGCACACGAGCACAGGGCTTCCGAGCACGAAGCTGGCGATGTGGCTCTTCCTGGCGTCGGAGTGCCTGCTGTTCGGCGCGTTGATCACGACGTACGTCCTGTATCGGGGCGCCAGCACGACCGGGCCCTACCCGAACGAGATCTTCGACATCCGCTACACGTCGGTCTCGTCGTTCGTCCTGCTCGCGAGCTCGCTCACGATGGTCCTGGCGCTCACGGCGGCGGAGCAACGCGACTTCGCACGGATGCGGCTGTGGCTCGTCGCGACGGCGATGCTGGGGCTCACCTTCGTCGGCGGCCAGGTGTACGAGTTCACGAGCTTCTACCACGAAGGCCTGACGATCAAGACCAACCTGTTCGGCACGACGTTCTACGTGCTCACGGGGTTCCACGGGGTCCACGTGACCGTCGGGATCTTGATGCTGCTTTCGCTCGTCGGGATGTCGTGGGCCGGCCGGCTCCCCGACGACCAGTCCTTCCCCGTCGAGATGGTGGGGTTGTACTGGCACTTCGTCGACATCGTGTGGATCGTCATCTTCACCGTCGTGTACCTGATCCCGCAGCCGAAACCGGTCGGGTGAGCGCGATGAGGATGGAAGGGTTGGACGAGGCGCGCGGGGAGATCGGCGCGCGGGGATCCGTGGAACCGGGTGAGACCGGGCACGCGCGGCGCAGGCACCCGAGCGCGAAGGAGTACGTCCGGATCGGCGTGATCTTGGTGGTCCTGACGACGCTCGAGGTCTGGACGAGCTACTCGGGACTCCCGCACGGGTTATTGATCACGATGCTGTTCGGCCTCGGCTTCGTGAAGTTCGTCCTCGTCGTGCTCTGGCCCATGCATCTGCGCTTCGATGACGCCCGGTACTCGCGGTTCTTCATCATGGGTGCGTCCGGGGCCGGCATCCTGTTCCTGGTCGTGCTGCTTCTGCTCAAGGCGTTCGCGAGGTAGCTGCGATGCTTCCTCCGTTCCGCGCGCACGTCGACGTCTGGGTGATCCTGGGCTCGCTGGCAGCGGCGTACCTGATCGCGTGCCGTCGTCATGCGGAGCGCACCGGCCTTCCGGTATCCGATCGAGCCCGCCGCCTCTTCCTCATCGGTGTCGCGGTGCTCTGGATCGGAGCGGATTGGCCGATCCATGACCTGGCCGAGCGGTACCTCTATTGCATCCACATGGCACAGCACCTGCTGTTCGCACTGGTCGCGGCGCCGCTGCTCGTGGCGGGGACGCCAGCGTGGCTCTGGCGCGACCTGCTCCGACGGCGGATCGTTCGGCGGGTGTGGCGCTTCCTCACGCGGCCCCTGCCCGCGATCGTGCTGTTCAACGGCGTCCTGCTGTTCACCCACTGGCCGGCGGTGGTGACCCTGTCGGTCCACTCGGAGCTCTCGCACTTCCTCCTGCACACGCTCCTGCTGGGCTCGGCAGTCGTGATGTGGTGGCCGGTGGTCTCCCCGCTGCCGGAGATGCCTCCGCTCACGCCTCCGGGCCAGATGCTGTACCTGTTCGTCCAGTCGCTCGCTCCCACGATCCCGGCTTCGTTCCTGACGTTCGGCCACGTGCCGCTCTACCCGGTGTACGGCACGTTCCCGCGCATCTGGGGCATCTCGGTGATGACCGATCAGATGATCGCGGGCCTGACGATGAAGATCGTCGGAGGAGCCATCCTGTGGACGGTGATCACGGTCGTCTTCTTCCGCTGGGCGCGGCGCGACCAGACGGAGGGCTGGGACGCGTTGCAGTGGCGGGACGTCGACGCCGAGATCCGCGCCGAGATGGGACGATGAGCGACCACGCGCCGGAACCTCGCGAACGGCTGCTCTGGCCGATCCTGATCCCGGTCGCCGTGCTCGTCGTGATCGGCGCGATCTTGTTCCTCTTCTCCCGGGTGCTGCTCCGCGTGACCCCAACGGCGGCGACCATCACGGCGCTCGTGGTGGCCGCCTCGATCCTGGCGGTCGCGTCGGTCGTCGCCAGCCGGCCGCAGGTGACGGGCGCCTCGTTGCTGTCGATGGTGGGCGGGGTCACGGGGATCGCGATGCTCACCGGGGGGCTCGCGTTGTTGCTCGGCCAGCCCACCCAGGAGGCCCAACCGGTGATCGTCGCGTTGACGGCACCCAAGGGCGCGGCGACGAACGGCTTCCAGACCAAGTCGCTCTCGGCGCCCGCCGCCTACCCGTTCACGATCGCGTTCACCAACGACGACACCGGCGTCCAGCACAACGTGGTGGTCGCCGCGCAGAAGACCGCGGACCCGACCGGTGCGATCGCCGCGGGACAGCCGGTCCTAGGGGTCGCGACAGTGGACGTACCGGTGAGCCCGCTCACCGCCGGCAGCTACTACTTCTTCTGCGAGTTCCACCCGACGACGATGTTCGGAACGCTGACCGTGGCGGGCCCGCCTCCGGCGCCCGGAGCCCCGGCCGGCCCGGTCATCACCGCCCAGGACCAGAAGTTCTCACCGACCACGCTCGACGTGGCTTCAGGGCAGCCCACGACGATCACGTTCGACAACGAGGATCCGGGCGTCCTGCACAACATCCAGTTCTTCTCCGACAAGGACTACACCACCTCGATCTACAAGGGCCCAGACGTGACGGGCGTGGCGTCGGCCCAGTATCAGCTTCCGGCGCTCGGTCCCGGCACGTATTACTTCCATTGCGATTACCACCCGACGACGATGCAAGGGACGATCACCGTCGCCAAGAGCGGCGGAGGGTCGTCGCCGAGCGGGGCGTCCTCCGCTTCGTCCTCCAGCCCGAGCGGCTAGGCGAAGCCGATCGGCGCTGAGAGCATCAAGAGGTGACCGGTCGGCTGCTGACCCCTTGGTGGCGAGAGAGAACGCCGGACGAACGCCATCGTGAAGCTGCTGGAAGCACGCTCTCGACCCGGATCATGGACTGGGGGCACCCCAGCATGCGAGCGCTGACCCAAGCCGCTCGCACCGCCGCGGCCGATGGTGGAGATGTCGCGATGCTGCGGGCGGCTCATCGACTGATCGCTGACCGCATCCGGCCCGTGTACTCGGTGGACGACGCGCGTCCGGTCTCGTCGATTCTCGCCCGGGGCAGAGGCTCGTGCAGCCAGCGACTGGCCGTTCTTGAAGCGGTTGCCAGGAGCTCCGGCATCGCGACTCGGGTGCGGGGGCTCGTCGTCGATGGGCGCTTCTGGTACCCGCGGTTCCCGCGCATGCGGATCTTGGTTCCCGACGCGGTTCTCCTCGCCTGGCCGCAGTTCCTGGTGGACAAGCGTTGGGTTGATACCTCCGAGCTCTTCGGGACGCTCGCCGCACTCGCTGCCGGAAGCCAGCCGGGGTTCACCAACGATGGTGGTGAGACGTTGTTCGACGCCTTGCCTCGGACCGCGTTGGATTGGGATGGGCGAACC
>VAYF01000012.1 GCA_005883885.1 Actinomycetota bacterium
CATCGTTCACGACCACGAACGACGGGACCGGGAACGCTTCGGCCTCGACGACCGTGGACTGCCCGGACGTGTTCGTCACCAAGACCGCCGATGCACCGCTCGTGGAGGGTGGGGACGCGATCGGGTTCCTGATCACGGTCGGGAACAACGGACCCGGGACGGCCAACGGGGTCACCCTCACCGACACGTTGCCGACGAACGGTGGCCTCGACTGGACGATCGATCTGATCGACGGCCTGGCACCGGGGGCGCAGCCTGCGTGCTCGATCGCTGCCGGCGTGCTCACGTGTGACTTCGGCAGCCTCGCCGAAGGTGCCTCACACACCGTGCACGTCACCTCGCCGACCGACGGAACCAGCTGCGGTGCAGTCAACAACACGGCAACGGTGGACGCGCTCAACGAGCCGAACACGGCCCAGTTCACGGCCAACGACCAGGCCAGCGCGTCCCTGACCGTGATCTGCCCGGGGATCACGATCGTCAAGACCGTCAGCCCCCGGAGCGGCAACCCGGGTGACACCGTGACCTACACCTACCTGGTCACGAACACCGGCGACACCACCCTGTTCAACGTGAGCGTCGACGACGACGTGATCGGGCACATCGGCGACATCGCCAAGCTGGAGCCCGGTCAGTCCGTCACCCTCACGAAGGACTTCGTCCTGCCGGCCGGGAACCCGATCGTCACGAACGTCGGGACCGCCACCGGGACGGACGTCCTCGGCACGCAGGTCTCCGACAACGACGACGCGTTCGTGACGATCGTCCTGGCGAAGAACCCGCCGCCCTCACCGCCGCCCACGGCCTTCACCGGTTCCGACGCGGCGCGGCTCGGCCTGATCGCGGGCGTCCTCCTCGCACTCGGTCTGCTGGGGATCGTGCTGGGACGGAAGCGCCGGGAGGCGTAAGCCTCGGAGGAAGGTGAACCCTGAGGGGCCGGGCGGCGGAGCCGCCCGGCCCCTCAGTCGTTCCCGGACCGCTCTGCGCGCCAGGTGAGCCGGAGGCGGTCTCCGTCGGTTCGACCATCATCGCTTCTTCGACGACGAGCGGGAAGTAGACGGTCGAGGGGTGGTAGCCGAGATCGATCACGCGCTTTGCGACGTCCATCGCGCGGACGCCCGCATCGCGCTCCAGGCCGGCGGCGGTGGCGACGAACTCGTGCATCGGCCGGGAATCCGGGTAGGCGAGCGGGAAGTCCTCCGCGATCGCCGACGCGAGGTAGTTCGCGTTCAGCACGGCCAGCTCGCTCACCTCCTGGAGCCCGTCGGATCCGTGGAAGAACACGTATGCGTACGCGCGGACGAGCACCCCGAAGTTGCCGTGGAAGCCGTGCATCCGTCCGATCGACCGCGGGGCGTCTTCGGACATCCGGAGCGTGCCGTCGGGATCCCGCTGGACGCGCGGGACCGGGAGGTACGGCACGAGGTGCTCGACGACGCCGACGGGTCCGGCGCCGGGGCCTCCGCCCCCGTGGGGCGTCGCGAACGTCTTGTGGGTGTTGATGTGCACGATGTCGAAGCCCATGTCTCCGGGTCGGCTCCGGCCCATGATCGCGTTGAGGTTCGCCCCGTCGTAGTACACGAGCCCGCCGACGTCGTGGACGATCGTCGTGATCCGCGCGATGTCCTCCTCGAAGAGACCGAGCGTGTTCGGGTTCGTGAGCATCAGGCCGGCGACGTCCTCGTTCACGAGGCCGGCGAGCGCATCGACGTCGACGAGTCCACGCGGCGTGGAGGGCACAGGCACCGCCCGGTAGCCACCGAGCCGGGCGCTCGCCGGGTTGGTGCCGTGCGCCGAATCGGGGATCAGGACGGTGCTCCGCGGGTTCCCGAGCTCGGTGTGATGCGCACGCATGATGAGCAGCCCCGTGAGCTCTCCGCATGCGCCCGCGGGAGGCTGCAGGGTCGCGCGGGTCATCCCGGTGATCTCGCACAGAGCGGCCTCGAGTCGCCAGAGCATCTCCAGCGCTCCCTGCGCCGTTCCATCCGGCTGCAGAGGGTGCAGACGCGCGAAGCCGGGAGCGGCCGCCGCCACTTCGGCCAGCTTGGGGTTGTACTTCATCGAGCAGGAGCCGAGGGGATAGATCCCGGTGTCGACGCCGTAGTTCATCTGCGACAGGCGCGTGTAATGCCGGACCAGATCGCGCTCCGCGACCTCGGGCAGGCCTGGAGCCTGCCGGCGACGATGCGCTTCCGGGACCTCGGTCGGCTCGACGTCCAGGTCGGGGAAGCTCCACGCGGCCCGCCCGGGCTGGGCCAGATCCCGAACGGTCCCCTCCCCCGGTGGCCCCTGGCGTCGGACCGGTGCCCCGAGGATCACGAGGCCAGGACCTCCTCCATCGCGATGGCGAGCGCGTCGATCTCCTGTCGCGTCCTGCGTTCGGTAACGGCCACGATCAGGGTCCCGTCGTCCACCCATGGGGCAGGCACGCCGGCGAGGAACCCTCGGTCGACCAGCGCGTCGCGAACCTCGGTGGCCGACCTGGGCAATCGCACGGCGAACTCCTTGAAGAACGGTTCGCCTGCGAAGGCGGCTTCTACGCTCGCCAGGCCCGTCAGGGCGTCGAAGGCGTATGAGGCCTTGGCGGCGCACTGACGGCCGAGCTCCGCCAGACCCCCGGGCCCGAGCCAAGCCATGTGGATCGTCGCCGCGAGTGCCATCAGGGTTTGGTTCGTGCAGATGTTCGACGTCGCCTTCTCTCGGCGGATGTGCTGCTCGCGGGCCTGCAGCGTGAGCACGTAGCCGGGCCTCCCGTCGACGTCGACCGTCTCCCCGACGATCCGACCGGGCATCTTGCGGACGTGCTCGATCTTGGCGGCGAGCATCCCGAGGTACGGGCCGCCGTAGTTGAGGTGGTTCCCGAACGGTTGCCCCTCGGCGACCGCGATATCCACTCCGAGATCGCCCGGTGGCGCCAGGATCCCCAGCGAGGTCGGATCGAAGACCTGGATCAGCATGGCGCCGGCGGCGCGAGCGGGTGCGCCGAAGGCCGTCACGTCTTCCAGGATCCCGAAGACGTTGGGGTGCTGGATCACGACCGCGGCGACGTCCGGGTCTATGTCGGTCGGCGGCGCGCTACGGCCGTCGGGAGCTTGGATCACCTCGGGCACGTAGCCGGACCCTCGCCCGTACGTGCGGAGCGTCTCGACGTAGCGGGGGTCGACGCCACCAGCGACGAGGACCCGCGACCGGCCGCCGGCGCGAGCCATGTTCACGGCCTCGACGAGGGCCGTCGCACCGTCGTAGAGCGACGCGTTGGAAACATCGAGCACCGTGAGCTCGCACACCATCGACTGGAACTCGAACAGCGCTTGCAGGACCCCCTGGGACAGCTCCGGTTGGTACGGCGTGTACGAGGTGTAGAGCTCGGAGCGCCCGGCGAGCGCCCACACGACGCTCGGGACGAAATGGTCGTAGGCGCCGCGGCCCGCGAAACAGACCAGGTCTTCTCCGGCCCGATCGCGACGGGCGAGGGATGCGAGGTCGGCCAGGATCTCCTGCTCCGATACTCCACGGGGAAGATCCAAAGGTCGCTCGAGGCGGAGGCCCTCGGGGATCTGGGAGAAGAGGTCGTCGATCGAAGGAACGCCGACCGTCGCGAGCATCTCGCGAACGTCGTCGTCGGGCGGAGGCGACGAACCTTGCGGTTCTTCTTCGTCACGAGCTTCTGGTTCAGCGTGGTGATCTCGATGTAGAGGTCGAACTCCACGAGGTAGAAGTCCGGGGTGAACCGCTGGACGACGTTGCCGTCACGATCCCACCCGATGTCGAACGACGTCGGCTCGTACTCCCAACCGATCTGATAGAAGTCGAGCAGGCGCGCGAATTGACGCTCGGATGCGTGCGCGAAGCGGACGGTGTCGCTCTTCAGCAGGGGTGGTGCGAGCGGCTCGGCGCTCACGGCCCTCCTGCTGCGGCCCGTCGCTTCCCGGAGCCACGCTTCGCCTTCGTCAGGGCGCTCTCGACGTCGTCCCATACCCGATCCAACGCGATCGCGAATACCCCTTGCCCTTGCCGCAGGAGGTCGACGACCGCCTCCGGCGAATCGGCCTCGTACACGCCTCGGCCGTCCGAGATCAGCGTCACGGCCGCGACCGGCCGTTCCATCTTGCTGAGATGCTCCACCGCGGTCCGTACCCGCTGGAGCGAGACCCCGGTATCCAGGAGATTCTTGATCACCCGGAGCGTGACGAGGTCCTGGAACGAGTAGAGGCGCTGCGACCCGCTTCCCGTTGCGTCGCGGATGGACGGGGTGACGAGCTCGGTTCGAGCCCAATAGTCCAGCTGCCGGTACGTGATGCCCACGATCCGACAGACCTCGGGGACCCGATACCCTTGCTCGCTCATCTGGCGCGCTCCGAACCGCAGACGGGAATCACGACGTTGTGATTCAGCAGCGTACGGGGCCCCCCGCGCTCCGTCAAGCCGCTCGTCCTTCCTCGCCGGGATCCGTCCCCGCCTCTCAAGTCCGCAGAGGGACCGGTCGATGACCTTACCTAGTCAGGTCGGACTAGGAGGCCCGGCCCGGTCTGGAGGGGGAGGCTGAGAGATGAGGACCAAGATCGTACGGATCGCGCTGGTGGCGGCCCTCGGGGGCCTCCTCCTCGGCGCTCTGCCGCCGGGGGCTCACGGGGCGACCACGGGAGCCCTTCGTCCTCGCCACGCGATGCTGAGGGCCACCAACTTCAGCCGCTCCAACCATGCGTTGCACCGCGTGTGGATCAACCGGGACATGTCGCAGCTCGCTCGGAAGCACTCGCTCGCCATGGCCAACTCGAACACCCTGTTCCACACCTCGGATCCGGCCCGCTATTACCTCAAGGGGATCAACTGGCACTACTGGGGCGAGAACGTCGGCGTGACCGGCGGCACGGTTCGCGACATGGAGTCCGCGTTCATGGCCTCGGCGCCGCACAGGGCGAACATCCTGCACAGCACGTTCCGCCACGTCGCCATCGGCGCGATCCGTGTGGACGGCGTGCTGTGGGTCACCGTGTTCTTCTACAGCTGATCCGATCAGGCTGGCCTCATGAAGCGAAGTCTTCCGGGCTGACGTTGTCCAGGAACTCCCGGAACTTCTCGACCTCCTCGTCCTCGTCTCCTGGGATCAGGATGGAGGCCTCCTCGAGGACCCCTTCCTCCGCGAAGATCGGGACCGACATCCGCACCGCGAGCGCGATCGCGTCCGACGGGCGCGAGGACACCTCGAAGCCATCGGTCCCACGTTGCAACGCGATCGTCGCGTAGAAGGTGCTGTCGCGAAGCTCCGTCACGACGATCCGCTGGACCTCGACGGTGAGGTCGTCGAGGATGTTCTTCAAGAGGTCGTGCGTCATCGGCCTCGGGGTGACCACCCCTTGGAGGGACAGCGCGATCGCCGCCGCCTCCGCAGCGCCGATCCAGATCGGCAGGTACCGCTCTCCCCCGCGCTCCCTGAGCAGCACGATGGGCTGGTTGGTGGGCAGCTCCACGCGGACGCCGGTCAGCTCCATCTCGATCATGGCGGCCCGATCATGGTGGCTCCAGCCAGCGTAGCGACGGCCTACGGAACGGGCAACTCACCGGCGTCCGCGTCAGGCTTCAGGCTGCGGCATCGGTGAGCAGGAACGCGAGGAGGTCGGGGTCGGCTCGCAACGCGGCCAGATCGTCCACCCGCAAGATATCCGGTAGGTTCCGATAGCGCTCCCGGTAATCCAGACCGTAGCCCACGACGAACGTGTCCGGACAGTCGAAGCCCACGTAGCGCGGGACGAGTGGCACGATCCGTCGAACCGAACGATCGAGGAGCGTGCAGATCTCCAGGCTCGCCGGAGCTCGGGCGCCCAGCACCGAGAGCATGTAGCGCGAGGTCAACCCCGTGTCGACGATGTCCTCGACCAACACGACATCGCGGCCGGCGAGATCGACCTCGACATCGAGGAGGATCTGGACGCGCCCGAACGATTCCTCCGCATCCCCGTACCGGCTGATCGCCATGAAGTGCGTCTCGACGGGAAGGTCGACCGCACGGATCAGATCGGCGAGGAACACGGCGCCGCCCGTGAGGACCGTAACGAGCACGGGCTCCCGCCCCACGTAATCCCCGGTGATCGTGCGGCCGAGCTCCTCCACCCGGCGCCGGACGTCCTCGCGTCCGTACAGGACGCTCGCGACCTCCGTCATGTCGCCGAGCAGGCTACCAGGGCGCTCGCCGAGACCGGGGAGGGTCTGCGGTCAGTCGGAGATCGCACGGATCGCGCCGGCGACCGAGCGGCCGACGGACATCCCCGCGCGCACCCACCACGGCCCGGGTGACGCCGGCGGGGGCGGGACCACGCTCACGAGGAGCGGGACCGAGCCGATCGTGAGCCCAGGGATCGACACGAAGAGGGTCCCGATGCGGGAGCCGGGGGCCGGTGGGAATGCTGCACGTGGATCGACACTGATGCGCTGTCGGAGGCTGTCGAGCGATGCCGTGGGAACGAGGGCCGTCAGCGCGGCTCCCGCGACGACCGGCACCGCTCCCCCGCGGATCGCCAACGTCCCCTCGTCGCCGCCGTCCGAGGCGAGCGTCCGTTGGGTGAATCCACCGAACCCGTAGGCGAGCAATGCCGCCGCGTCGGAGAACGACTCATGTGGCGCGCCCAAGACGATCGCGACCAATCGCCGTCCGCCGCGCTCCGCGGACGCGATCAGACACGATCCCGCGCGGGCCGTCGATCCGGTCTTGGTCCCGAAGGTGCCCGGGTACAGCCAGAGGAGGGCGTTCCGGTTCTGGATGCGGCGATCACGCCCCTGTGGGGCCGGGATCGCCCGGAACCTCGTGGCCGTGAGGCCTGCGCGTTCATGAGCCGGACGAACGCCGGCTCGCTCCCGGCGATGTCGATCGCGAGCGCCAGGGCGGCGTCGTTCGCGGACCCGAGCATCATGGCGTACAGCAGGTTCTCCACGTTGATCCGTTCGCCCGCCTTCAGTCCGATGGTCGAGCTCCAGCCGTAGTCGCGCCGCCGGAAGACGGCTCGTGCATCCACGGTGACCGTGTCGGAGGGCTGCGTGCGCTTCATCGCGATCAGCGCGGTCATGAGCTTCGTGAGGCTCGCGATCGGCACCGGCTCATCAGCGGCCTTCTCGTCCATGACATCGCCGGTGGCCAGGTCGGCCAGGAGCGCGGACCGCGCGCTGAGCGCAGGGGCGACGGTGGGATCCGCCGGGGTCCTCAGCGATCTCGGGAACGGAGACAGGCTGCCGTGCGGCGGGACCGGCGTCGGCGGCGGCGCGCTGCCGCGCGGCGACGCGAACGACGTGAGGACCGCTTCGCCCGAGATGACCGCGACGACGAGCAGCGCCGAGACGATCCTGCGTCGGTGGATCCGGCTCACGCCGACGTGAGGTGCTCGCGGAGCGCGTTGCGCAACAGGGCCTGCTTGAACTTCCGGGACGTCACGCTGAGATCGGTGAGCGTCTGGGTCGCCGCCCGGCGAGCATCCGGGTTCCGCTGGCGAAGCGTCGGAGCGACGAGCGCCTCGAAGAACGACGACTCCCGGTCGGCGAAATGCTTGTACATCGTCAGGTGTCGCGGCTCGATCCCGTGCCGGAGGAAGTCCTTGACGATGGACAAGACGATGTAATCCTCACCGTCGTAGTAGCGGCCCCCCTCCGGTCCGTGCGTGCAGACTATCCCGAACGACTCGAGCTCCTTGATGCGCTCGCGGTCGACCCCCGTCGCCGCGGACATCTCCTCCAGGGACATCTGCAGGCCCGTCGGGGCTTCGGCGAGTTCTTCGGAGACCGAGGCCCCCTCCGCGTCGGCCTGCGCCTCGAGTCCGACGCCGTCGCCTTCAGCGCCGGCGTCGGACTGCACGAGCCGCTCCTTGATCACCTTGAGGGGCAGGTACTCGTCCCGCTGCATCCGAAGGATCGACTTCAGCCGGTCGACGTCGTCGACGTAGAACTTCCGGTACCCAGACGGCGTGCGCTCGGGCGTGATCAATCCCTCGGACTCGAGGAAGCGGATCTTCGAGATCGTGATGTCGGGGAACTCCGTCTTGACCGCGACGAGGACCTCGCCGATCGACTGGTAGTTACGGGTTCCGGCCATCTTCGTCACTCCCCCGCCGAGAAGAACGTCAACTTGAACCTGCCGATCTGGACCTCGTCACCGGTCGCGAGCTTGGTCTCGTCGACCTGTTCACCGTTGACGTAGGTCCCGTTGAGGCTCCCAACATCGCGCACGAACCACGCCGGTCCAGGTCGACGCTCGAACACCGCATGTTTGCGCGAGACCGTGACGTCGTCGAGGAACACCTCACTGTCCGGACTGCGACCGATCGTGGTCGCGTCGTCATCGAGCAAGAAGGTTGAGCCCGCGTTGGGTCCTCGCTTGACGAGGACGAGCGCTTGACCTGGTTCGAGTTCGTCATGAGGGAATGGGAAGTCATCGTGACCCTCGTCTTCACCCTCGGTCGCCGGGAGGGTGACGGTCACCTCGTCCTGCAGCGGATGTCCGCACTCAGCACAGAACCGGGCATCGTCGCGGTTCGGATGTCCACAGTTGGTACAGAACACCGTGAACCTTTCCCTCGGTCATCGTTCGAGTTGATGGTGGTCGTTGGGACCAACTCTCGACCTCGATGCGGACTGGAAGCTATCCTACGCGGTGGGAAGGGTCAATGAACGTGTTGTCCGAGGCTTGACCTTGGCAGGCCCTCACCCTCCAGCGGGGCTGGAAGGGGTCGAGGGTTCAGTGTTCGGCTTGCTCGACGAACGAACGGTACGCCGCCGCGTCCATCAGGCCGTCCAACGACGCTCCGTCGGCGACCGAGACGACGATCAACCAGCCATCTTCGTACGGCTGTTCGTTGACGAGCTCGGGCCTCTCCTCGATCAAGGGGTTGCGGTGTCGCCGCCTGAACCGCGGCTCCCACGTCGGGAAGATCGACGTAGACGACGTCACCGAGCGCATCCTGCGCGAAGTCGGTGATCCCGACGCGGACGCGCGCGCCCTCGAGGCGGGCCCACTCATGCTCGCTGGTGTAGCGAAGATCATCCGGGAACTCCACGGATCTCCCCTCTCATCGCGCCGGATCGCCATCCTCCGACCCGGCACCACGATAGCTCGCCCGTCGGATGTCGCCGAGGTATGCGAAGGCGGCGACGTAATACTCGACGATCCCGACCGCATAGGCCGCCCAACCACCGACCGTCGCCGTCGCCGCGAGCGGGAGACCGAGGCTTCCCCACGACACCATCGGGATCGCAGCCATCAGCGAGAAGGTGGCGAGTTTGCCGATCCAGCGGACCTCCAGTCGGAGACCGCGGCGGGCGAGGGCGACGGCGCCGCCCACGAGGACGGTCAGGTCGCGGACGAGGATCGCCGCCGCGGCCCAGAGCGGGAAGATCCCCCGGAGCACCAGACCGATCAATCCGGCGGCGATCGCGAGACGGTCGGCAACGGGGTCGAGGACCTTGCCGAGGTCGGAGACCTGGCCCGTCCGGCGGGCGATCATGCCATCGATCCAGTCGGTGGCGACCACGATCGCGAACAGGATCAACCCGGCGGTCGTCGTGTCGTGGTCGAGGATGAGCGCGACGAACACCGGGATCGATGCGATCCGGGCGGCGGAGATGGCGTTCGGGACCGTGAGGACGCGCGATGAGGACGGCGACGGCTCGCTCGCGGTCGAGTTCATCGGTCGGGCCGGCCGGATTCGAACCGGCGACCTTCTGACCCCCAGTCAGACGCGCTAACCAAGCTGCGCCACGGCCCGTCGAACTGCAATCCTACCGCCGGCGGCCGCCGCCAGGCTCCCTCGCCCTGAAGCGGAGGCGGATCGGAACGCCCGACAGGCGGAGCTCCCCGCGGAGCCGGTTCTCAAGGTACCGCTGGTACGTGCGATCGGGCTCGTGCGCTCCTCCGAAGATCACGAAGGTCGGCGGGCCGGTCCCAACCTGTGCGGCGTAATGGAGGGTCCCCGTTGACCGGGGCGTCGGTCGCTCGCGCTGCGCTCGCTGGACGATCTGGTTGACCCTCGCGGTCGACGCCCGATCGCTCCACCTCTGATGGAGGTCGATGAGCAGCGGAGGGAGACGGTGGATCCCCTGGCCCCGGGTGGCCGAGACGCGGATCGGCGACGCGTCCGCGAACGGGACGATCTCGGGTCCGAGGTCCTTGAAGGTGCGGTCCTTGTCTTCGACGAGGTCCCACTTGTTGGCAGCGACCAGGAACGCGCGACCGGCCTCCATCACACGACGGGCGATCCGCTTGTCTTCGGCGGTGAAGCCCGCGCTCGCATCGATCACCAGGATCGCGACGTGCGCGCGATCGATCGCCTCGGACGCGCGGAGGAAGCTGTAGTACTCAACGCCGCGGACGCTCTGCCCGCGCCGCATCCCGGCGGTGTCGACGAAACGGACCTGACCGAGATCGGGCCAGGTCACCAGCGAATCGACGCTGTCCCGCGTCGTCCCGCTGGTCTCCGACACGACGCTCCGCTCCTCGCCGAGCAACCGGTTGAAGAGGCTCGACTTCCCGACGTTCGGCCGGCCGACGATCGCGAACCGCGGCTCGTGGAGGTCCGCCGCCGGCTCCGCCCTCGCCGGCATCAGCTCGACGACACGGTCGAGCAGGTCGCCGGTCCCGCTCCCGTGGAGCGCGGAGACCCCCATGGGCTCCCCGAGGCCCAATCGGTTGAACCGTGCGATCTCCGTCAGGTCGGCGGGCTCATCGGCCTTGTTGGCGATCACGAGCAAGGGCACGGATGACGCCCGGAGACGTCGAGCGAGCTGGGCGTCTTCATCGGTGATCCCCGTCCGGGCGTCGACGACGAGCAGGATCACGTCGGCCTCGTCGATCGCGCGCTGCGCCTGTTCGCCGGCGAGAGCCTCGATCCCTCGGGCGGCGTGCAGGTACCCGGCGGTATCGACCAGCCCGAACGAACGGCCACGCCATGTTGCGTCGAGTTGGATCCGATCGCGCGTCACCCCCGGCATCCCGTGCGCGATCGCTGCGCGGCGACCGAACAAGCGGTTGACCAGGGTCGACTTGCCGACGTTCTGGCGCCCGACGACGGCGATCTTCGGCACGCTCATGGAACGAGCTCCGGCGCGAGTTGGCGGATCAGGGCGATCGCCGTCCGAAGGGTGGCGTCGGCGTCGAGGGAGTCCGTATCGATCACGACCGCCCCCGGCGGTGGCGTGGGCGGGGTGGTGCGTGCGTCCAGCTGGTCGCGTGCCTCGAGCACGGCTGCGATGTCGTCCGAGCCAGCGCGGGAGCGCTCGCGGGCGCGTCGCTCGATCCGCTTCGCGGGGGCGGCTTCGAGGTACAGCTTGACCACGGCATCGGGGAACACGACCGAGCCGATGTCTCGACCCTCCATCACCGCACCATCGGCCCCGAGTGCGCGCTGAACCTCATGCATCCATGCGCGTATCCGCGGGTGCCTCGAGACGGCGGACACCGACCGTTCGACGTCCGGCGTCGTGAGCGCTCGATCGTCGAACCCTTCGACCTTCAATTCGTGCGGATCGGAGCCGCCGAAGGTGAACCTCAAGCCACGGGTGATGTCGAGCAACCCTTCCACGTCGTCTTCGGACACGCCGCGCCGGATCGCCGACGCCGTCAACGCTCGATACATCAAGCCGGTGTTCACGTAGGGAAGGCGCACAACACGGGCGAGGCTTCGGGCCAACGTGGATTTCCCGCTGCCCGCGGCCCCGTCGATCGCGATGACGCTGCCGGCCTTCATCCGACCACCTCGATCGCCGCTCCCATCGAGCGGAGCGTCCGGACGAAGCCCGGGAAGCTCACGGCGGCCGCCTCCATACCCTCCACCTCGCAGGGTCGGTCCGCCGCGAGCGAACCGACCGTGAACGCCATGGCGAGCCGATGATCCCCGCGGGAGGAAGCCACGCCGCCGCGGAGGCCGCCGCCCGCGATCACGAGGTCGTCGGACTCCGCGGCGGCGTGGCCCCCCAGCGCGCGGATGCCTTCCGTGAGCGCGGTGAGCCGGTCACTCTCCTTGACCCTGAGCTCGGATGCTCCGAGGAACGACGTCTCCCCCCGGGCATGGGTGCCGAGCATCGCGAGCACCGGGACCTCGTCGATCACGAGGGGAAGCTCGTGGGCTTCGACCACCGTGGAGCGCAGGGCGTCTGTGGGCGCGACGTGGATCGAGCCGAGCGGCTCACCGAGCTGCTCCCCCACGACCGCCGTCTCGATCACCACACCCATCCGCGAGAGGACCCGGAGGAAGTGCAGGCGGGTGGGATTGAGCCCGACACCCTCGATCGTCACCTCCGAGCCGCTCAGCGCCGCGGCGGCGATCAAGAAGGCCGCGGACGAGGGATCTCCCGGGACGGTTGCCTCGAAGCCTTCGTGCTGGAACCGAGCGATCCCGACGCGGAGTCCCTCGCGCCGAACGGGCGCGCCGAGGGCGCCGAGCGCTCGCTCCGTGTGGTCGCGCGTTGCGGCCGGTTCGACCACGAACGTCTCGCCCGACGCCCCTGCCCCGGCGAGGAGCAGAGCCCCCTTCACCTGTGCGGAGGGAACTTCCATGCGATGTTCGATCCCGCGCAGCCGACCGCCGGTGACCACGAGCGGGGGATGGCCGTCGGTCGTCCTCACGGTTGCGCCCATCCGCCGGAGCGGCGCAGCGACCCGTTCCATCGGGCGCGCAGTGAGGCTGCGGTCGCCGGTGAGCTCCGTCGTGAACGGCGCGGCTGCGAGGATCCCGGCGAGGAGCCGCATCGAGGTGCCGGAGTTGCCACAGTCGAGGCCGGCCCGAGGCCGGATGAGTCCATCGCGGCCTTCACCCTCAACCTCAAGCGTTCCGTTCGGGACCCCTCGAGGCGTGTCGTTCCACGTGGAACCGCCACCCTCCACCCCGTGCGAAGCGTTCTGAGCCCACAGGTCGAGGGCAGGTCGAGCCTTCAGGGTCAGTTCCGCGAGGCACGATGCGGTCGACCGGACGTCGAGACCCCTCGGGAGACCCGTCAAACGGCTGCGGCTCGAAGCGGTGCACGCCAGGATCAGCCAGCGGTGGGCGATGGACTTATCCCCCGGGACACGGACCGTTCCCTGAAGCCGGCCGCCGGGTATCACGCGGATCCGCATGGCTCAACCTAGGCCAACCGGATCGGGTCGTACCCGGCCGCGACGAGCACGTCGCCGGCCTCCTCCGCCGCGGCCGCCGCTACGGTGACGTGGACCGTCCCACGGCCGCCTTCCGGGGAGTGCACGATCTGCAGGTCTTCGATGTTGACCCGGCCCTCGCCGAGGACCGCGGTGATCCGCGCGAGCGCGCCGGGCTCATCCGGGATCTCCACCTGCACCACCGCGACACCGGCACGGACGGTCGGTTTGGTCGCGAGCCTGAGCCGCGCTCGTTTCGCCTCGTCGAAGGTCCGCTCGACGTCGCCTCCTCGCCCTCCGAGCACTTCGTCCCGGATCGAGACGAGACGCGAGACGTAGAGGTCGATGGCGGAGGCGACCTGATCGCGGTTGGCGAGCAGGATCTCGCTCCAGAGGGAAGGGTTCGAGGCGGCGAGCCGTGTCAGGTCGCGGAAGCCACCGGCCGCCAGCAGGAGGATCTCCGGCTCCCCGGCCTCCTCGGCGGCGGCCAGCCCCATCAGGGACGTGGAAGCGACCTGCGGGAGATGGCTCGCGAACGCGACCAACCGGTCGTGCCGCTCGGGCGAGAGTCGGGCGGGCTGCGCGCCGATCCGCCCGATCCAGCGCTCGAGCCGCTCGACGGCTTCGGGATCGACCGCGTCCGTGGGCGTCACCGCCCACACGATGCCGTCGACGACCGAGGCCGACGCGTGTTCCGGCCCGGAGCGCTCGCTGCCGCCCAAGGGGTGGCTCGGCACGTAGCGACGAAGATCCGGCGGGTCCGCCACCGCGCGGATCTCGGCCACGACGTGCTCCTTGATGCTGGCGGCGTCGGCGACGACCGCGCCGGGCGCGGCCCGCAGCGCGCTCGCCACCGAGCTCGCGACGGCGCCGATCGGGGTGCAGACGATCACGACGTCGGCATCGGACACGGCCTCCTCCGACGTCGCGTATGCCGTGAGCGCGCTCCGGGAGGCGGCTCGCGCGGCGGTGCCGGGGTCGATGTCCCACCCGCGCACGGTGCAGCCGGCGCGGGCCGCCGCCATCGCGATGGAGGTCCCGATCAATCCGGTACCGACGATCGCGACCCGGTCGATCGGCCGTCCGGCCGAGGGTTCAGGTGTCGGCATCGAGATCATCGCGAAGAGCTTCCGCTCCGTCGAGGTACACGTGGACCACCTCTCGGAGCCCTCGCTCCGTGTGGAAGAGCATGAGGACCCGTACGACGGAAGGCATCGCGCCTCTGACGGACATCTCGCGTGCGCAGAGCAAGGGAACCACGCCAAGTCCGATCCGCCGAGCCGCTTCGGCGGGGAACGCGGAGCGGAGGTCTTCGGTCGCCGTGAAG
>VAYF01000092.1 GCA_005883885.1 Actinomycetota bacterium
GCTCACCGGTTCCCTCCGGCCGGCACCGGGGATGCAACAGCGGCTGGCGGCGGCCCGCGGCGCGGGCTGTACGGCGGTGTTCGCCCCGGGCCCCGCCGAGGGCCCTCCGCCCGGGCTGACGGTCCACACGGTTACCCACGTGACGCAGGCGCTCGGTTGGGCGATCTCCGGGGCTGCGATGACGCGCCGGGCCCGTGCGTCGTAGAGCATCCGGAACGTCTGAAGGGCCGGATGTGCACCCTGACCTGCGGTTTCGTGTTGCGGCGGAAGGGCTCCGCGTGTTATCCTCCTGACTAGTCAACCGGGCGATTCCGCCTCCAAGGGAGGGTTCGTGACGTTCCGAAAAGGCGACACGGTCGTGCATCCTGAACACGGTGCCGCCGTTATCGAAGAAGTACGCGTCAAGGAGTTCCTCGGAGAGAAGCGGAAGTACCTGGTCCTTCGGGTGGTCTACGGTGATCTGACCGTGCTCGTGCCGATCGATTCGACCGATCAGGTCGGGTTGCGTCCGTGCGTCAGCAAGAACGAAGCCAAGAAGATCCTCAAGGTGCTCACGGAGGACGAGACCTCGGTCGCTGCCAACTGGAGCCGCCGGTTCAAGAACAACCTCGAGAAGCTCCACTCGGGCGACCCTTACGAGGTCGCCGAGGTGCTTCGGAACCTCGCCATCCGGGATCGCGAGAAGGGGTTGTCGGCCGGCGAGAAGCGGATGATCACGAAGGCCCGGCAGATCTTGATCTCGGAGCTCTCCTTCGCGACGGAGAAGTCGGAGGACGAGGCCGAGGCGTTGATCGACGGGATCCTCGACGACTCGCACGGCGCGAAGATCTCGGCCGCCCAGGCCTGACCGCCTCACACAGCGTTCCACCGCACCGCCTTTCCCAGCGTATCTCAGGTCGCTCGCGCTTGCGTCCGATGACTCAGACGGCGGAGGGAACCGTCCGGACGTCCTTCCGCTGAGGACGCGTATGACGGTCGACGAGGGTCGGAAGGCGACGCTGCGCGGACGCCTGGTCGAGGCGGTCCGCTTGATCTTCGTTGCCGTCTTCGGGGCCGTCGGCTACCAGCTCGGGACCTATGCAACTGCCACGACCGGCGGCCGAGCGATCCTGTACGTCTTCCTGGGCGCGGCGTCCGGTTACGTCTGCGGCGGCGTGTTCGGCCGACTGACGCTCGAGGCCGTGCGCGGCCTGGAGGAGGAGTTCTCGCGACGCCCGGCGGCCGAGGTCGCGGGAGGGGTCGTCGGCCTCGTGACCGGGCTCGTGGTCGCCGCGCTGCTCTGCCTGCCGCTGCTGTTCATCCCGGTCACCCTGGCCTGGCCGGCAGCGCTCTTCGTGTTCCTGGTGCTCGGGTCGCTGGGGATCCGGCTCGGTCAGGCGAAGTACGAGGACCTCTTCGGTCTGTTCGGCATGAAGCCGCGAGCGACCGCGCGCGCCGGCGGCGACGTCCACGTCGTCGACACGAGCGCGCTGATCGACGGGCGGATCGCCGACCTGGTCTCGACGGGCTTCATCTCGGGCACCGTGCTGCTGCACGAAGGGGTGCTCCGGGAGCTTCAAGCGATCTCCGACTCGTCGGACCCGCGGCGGCGGACCCGCGGACGGCGCGGTCTCGACGTGTTGGTCGAGCTCCAGAAAGCGCCGACGGTGCAGTTCCAGCTGGTCGAGGAGCCGGGGGTCCAAGACGTCGACGCCGCGCTCGTACGGCTCGCCCGCGAGCGGAGCGCGTCGCTGATCACCGTCGACCACAACCTGGCGAAGGTGGCCGAGGCGCTCCGGGTCTCCGTCGCGCAGATCAACGCCCTCGCCTCGAAGTTCCGTCTGCCGTACGCAGCGGGCGACGAGCTCGTGGTCCGGCTCGTGAAGGACGGTCGCGAGCACGGACAGGGGGTCGGATACCTGGACGACGGCACGATGGTCGTCGTGGAGGACGCGGCCGAGCACATCGGGGGTCAGGTCGAGGTCCAGGTCCGCAACGTGCTGCAGACGACGACCGGCAGGATGATCTTCGCGAACCTCGACGCGCCAGCCCGCTCCGGCTGACATCAGCCCGAGCGATCGGGCCCCCGCCCTGCGCGTACCGAGCGCTTCTGCCATGCTGCGGCGATGACCGAAGGGGGTGCGCGCGCCGCGGCCATCCTGCTCGCCGCTGGTGCGGGCAAGCGCCTCGGTGCCGAGCGCCCGAAGGCCCTCCTTCCGATCGGGGAGCGAACGATGCTCGCGGTGGCCGCCGCCGGTGCCGCAGCTTGCCCGAAGATCGGGGCGATCGTCGTTGCGGCGCCTCCCGGCTACGAGGAGGAGGCGCGCTCGTGCGTCGAGGGGCTGCCCGTCCCCACCACGATCCTGACCGGTGGGCGGACGCGGCAGGCATCGGTGCGAGCGGCGCTGACGGCCCTCGCGGCCGATGCCGAGATCGTCGCCGTGCACGACGCGGCCCGGCCCTTCGCGCCCCCTGATCTGTTCACGGCGGTGATCCGCGCCGTGGAGGGCGGCGCCGATGGCGCGCTGCCGGTGATCGCCGTCGCGGACACGGTCAAGCGGCTCGATGGGGTGCGCGTGGTCGACACCGTCGCTCGCACCGAGCTGGGCTTGGCGCAGACCCCGCAGGCGTTCCGGGTCCAGCTGCTCCGCGAAGCACACGATCGCGCGCTGGCAGCCGAGGAGAGGGTGACCGACGACGCGATGCTGCTCGAGCGGACCGCGACGATCGTCGCGGTCGCCGGCGACCCGAGGAACTTCAAGATCACGACGATGCTCGACCTCGCACGCGCCGAGGCACGGATGGGCGGCGTGCGTGCCTGAGGCCCGGGTCCCGCGGACCGGTCTCGGATTCGACGTCCATCGGTTCGCGACGGGTCGTGAGCTGTGGCTCGGCGGCGTGCGGTTCGAGGGCGAGGACGGGCTGATGGGGCACTCCGACGGCGACACCGTCTGTCACGCGGTCGCCGACGCCTTGCTCGGCGCCTCCGCCCTCGGAGACGTCGGTGAGCACTTCCCCGAGTCCGACACCGCCAGCGAGGGGATCTCGGGGTCCGCCTTGCTGGGTCGCGTGGTGGAGCTGCTCGGGGGGGCCGGGTTCACCCCGTCCTCATGCGACGTCACGGTCGTCGCCGACCGACCCGCGATCGCGCCGCGTCGTCAGGAGATCCGATCGCGGCTCGCCGAGATCCTGGCGATCCCGATCGACCGGATCTCGGTGAAGGCCACCCGCCCCGAAGGCCTGGGGCTCGCCGGCGACGGGATCGGGTGCCTCGCCGTCGCGGTGGTGGCGTGAGCGCCCCGGGTGCGCTGATGCGATCGAGCGGCGAGCTGATCACGGGACGGCGCGCGGTCGCCGAGGCGATCGGAGCGGGTCGTGTGGTCGAGGTGCTGGTCGCGCCCGGTGCACGCCGGAACCAGGGACTCCGGGCGGTGCTCGGCGCGGCCGACCGCGCACGGGTGCCCGTGCGCGAGCTCGGCCCCGCCGACCTGGATCAGCTGGCGCGCGATCACCGAGGGGTGATCGCGCGCGTTCGCTCGGCCGGCCCTCACGCAGAGCTCCTCTCGGAGCGCGACCTGGCCGAGACCGAGTGGGCCGAGGATGCGATCGCGGTCGTGCTCGACGGGATCGAAGATCCCCAGAACCTCGGTGCCGCGGCGCGATCCGCCGAAGCCGCCGGCGCGTCCGTGCTCGTGAGCCGGACGCACCGCGGCGCCCCCGTGACGGATGCCGCCATCCGCGCGTCGGCCGGCGCGTTGCTGCACCTCCGGCACGCGCGCGTGGCGAACATCGCCCGCGCGATCGAGCGACTCCAGGAGACAGGGTTCACCGCGATCGGGCTCGACGGCGCCGCGGAGCGGAGCATCTTCGACACCCGATGTCCCGACGGCCGTTGCGCGATCGTGCTCGGGAGCGAAGGGGCCGGTCTGTCACGGTTGGTGCGCGACCGGTGCGATCTCCTCATCGCTCTGCCGATGCATGGCCGTGTGGATTCATTGAACGCCGCCGCCGCGCTCGCCGCCGTGTTGTACTCCTTCGTCCTGCCGCGTGGGCTGGGGGGAGACCGATGAACGAGGGGCCGTCAGACCCGCCGCAGCCGTCGGGCCCCGAACCCGCCAGCAAGCCTCCCGGTTCGCGTTTCGAGGATCTCTCCGACTTCGAGGTTCCGGTCGATGCGGTCGCAACCGGAGCACGGACCCCGACCCTGATCACCGCCGCGGTCGTTCTGTTCGCGGGAGCGTTGTTCGCCGTCCTCTACCTCGTCTTGCTCCTGCCCTTCGCGTCGTCGGATCGGGGATCGTCGGTTTCAGGGGTCCTCGTCGGCTTCCTGCTCGTCTACGGGGTCCTCCAAGCGGTAGCCGGCTTGCTCGTGCTGCTGCTGCGGCAAAGCGGACGGTGGCTGGGGATCGTGCTCGCGTTCGTTGGGATCGGGCTCGGCATCGCGCGCGCGTCCTCGACGCCGGCGAGCGGTCTCGTCACGATCCTGCTCAACGGGTTCGTGATCTACGCGCTCGCCTCAAGCGGTCCGGCGTTCCGCCGAGGGTAGACTCGGCACGTCGCCGGCGTGGCGCAGCCCGGTAGCGCAACCGACTTGTAATCGGTAGGTCGTCGGTTCGAATCCGACCGCCGGCTCTCGGTCTCTCTCGGAAGGTCGAGCACAAGTGAAGGCCCGCGTCCACGCTCGGACGCAGGGGGCTACGGCACGGGCGGCTGTCGCTCCTCCAGGGCCTCTCCCACGACGATCACCGGGTCTTCGTCCGATCCGGTGGGCATGACGGCCTCGAGCTCGAGCAGCGAGATCCTCATGCGGTCGCGGATCGCCTGGGCCTCGCTCAACGTCAGCTCGCGCAGCGGCGCGATCTGGGCCCGTATGTTCGCCGCCTCTTCCTGTGCCTCGCCGAGCAACTTCTCGACGTGTGCCCGCGCCTCTCTCTCCGCCGCCAGAGCCTCGATGCGCTTCCTGGCGGCCTCTGTCCTCGCCTCGGCCACGATGCCGGAGGCCACGAGCTCCGCCCTCCCCCGGGAACGCTCGACGTCTCGATCGAACCGACGAACGAGCTCCATCAGGTGCTCGGAAACGCCCTCGTAGGGGTCACGGTCTGCGGCCGAGCCCGAGTCGCGTTCCCGCTGCAACGCCTCGACCTCTCCACGCGAGCGCTCCAGATCGGTCCGCGCTTGCTCGAGATCTTTGAGGTCGCGCAGGGCGCGATTGAGCCGAGACTCGAGTTCGGATACCCGCGTCCGGACCAGGCGCAGATGCGCCAGGACTTGCTCCTGGTCGAACCCCCGCCGCACGACCTTGAAGGAAGGCACGGTGCGGCTCGGGTCGAGCGAGCGGGGACTACGCAGGTTGCCTTCCATGGCCCTCTCCGAAGCCGGGAAAGAAGGTTACGCCCTTCTGGGTAGCAACGTACCCCTGTCGGGCTATGCGGGGGAGGGCCCGAAAGGCGGTATCTCGATCTCCGAACGCCCTAGCCGCAACGGATCCGAGGTGCAGCACTGCTTGAGAGACGCGGCTCGTGCTGACCTTCAGGCGGCACATGTCGGGCGGTACGGCTCGTCGGGGACCATCGTTTGCCATTGCGCAGGAGTGACCTCGCCGACGATCGAACATGCTTGCGCTTTCCACGACGCGAGATCCGCGCGATACAGGAACGTCGGCTCGTTCTCGATCATCAGCACGATTCGCCCATCGGGAAGGGTTCTGATCGTTCCGTACTGATGGTCCGGCGAGCCCAGATACGCGTCCCCGACGTGCCGGCCCGACGCGACGTCCCAAAGGGAGACATCGCCTGCGTTAGCGATGGCGAGGTACGTACCGTCCGGGGTATACGCGATCGAATCTGCGACGACCGAGATGGGCGGGGCGGCGTCGCGCCACGTCGTTGTGTTCACAAGCCGAACGACCCCGGTTGCGAGTGCAAGGGCCAAGGTTCCGCTGTCGGGCGAGAACGCCATGCTCTTCACATCGATGTGCTGCCCCACTTCGGGTGAGCCGACGAGGAGCCCGGTGGCCACATCCCATACGCGGACGTCGGCACTCTGGGTCGTCGCGGCGGCGATGAGGCGTCCGTCG
>VAYF01000093.1 GCA_005883885.1 Actinomycetota bacterium
CGAGAGCGATGGCGCACAGGAAGATCAGGATCCGGCCACCCGGATTGAAGCCCACGACGAAGGTCGGCACGCTCGGCCCGTACCGAGGCCGGCTCGGGTTCGCCTGGGTGATCGCGCCCGTCGTCGTCGGCGTGGTGATCCTGATCGCCGGGTACTTCGCACTCTTCCGCTAGTCACCTTCCGCTAGTCTCCGGCGATGCTCGAGGCGTATTGCTGGCCACGGTCGGTCGAACCCGGCGAGACCGTCGCGATCCACGCATCCACCGACGTCGACTTGTTCGACGTCGAGGTCGCGCGCGACGGCGCGACCCTCGAGGAGGTGTGGACCGGCACGGGCGCGGCCGGCCTCCATGCGGTGCCGGAGGATGCGAGCTCCGTTGGCTGCGGGTGGCCGGCCGCGCTCGAGGTCCCGGCCGACGAACGCTGGCGCTCCGGCTACTACGCCGTGACCCTGACGTCGGGCGACGAGCGCGCCGACGCGTTCTTCGTGGTCCGATCGAGCCCGCGCGAGGTGGCGCCGATCCTCATGGTGCTCTCAACGGCCACGTACGACGCGTACAACGACTGGGCAGGGCAGTCGCTCTACACGGGCGCGACGCGGGTCTCCTCGGAGCGACCGTTGGCCGCCGGGTTCCTGGTCAAGCCGGAGCCCCATCGCCGGAAGATGCAGCCGCTCCCGGACCGGGAGGGACTGTGGTACTTCGAATGGGCGGAGCGGCTCGGACTGTCGGTGTGGAGCGGCGGCGCCGGGTGGTGGAACTGGGAGCGGCCCTTCCTCCACTGGGCCGAGCGGAACGGGTTCGACGTCGACGTCGCGATCTCAACCGACCTCGACGCGCACCCCGACCTTCTGGCGGACCATAGGCTCTTCGTCTCGGTCGGGCACGACGAGTATTGGTCCTGGGGGATGCGCGACCGGCTCGATGCGTTCACCGCCGCCGGGGGCAACGCCGCGTTCTTCGGTGGGAACACCTGCTGCTGGCAGGTCCGATTCGATGACGAGCGGCGCACGATGACCTCCTTCAAGTACCGGGCCGACGAGGATCCGGTGCTCGGGACGGCGGACGAACGATGGCTGAGCGGTCTGTGGTCCGACCGGCGCATCGGACGGCCCGAGACCTCGACGACCGGGCTGACCTTCACGCGTGGCGGGTATTCGCGCTACGGCCTCGGCGTCCCTCGAGCCTCGGGCGCCTACACGGTCTGCCGTCCCGACCATTGGATCTTCGAGGGGAGCCGTCTGCGGTACGGGGATGCACTGGGACTCGCCGATTCGATCGTCGCCTACGAGGTCGACGGCTGCGAGCTCACCACCGGTGCGGAGGGGCTCCCGGTCCCGACCCATGCGGACGGCGCCCCCGAGACCCTCGAGGTCCTCGCGACCGCGCCGGCTCGATTGTGGAAACGCGACGAGCAGCCGATGCGCTACGCGGACGAACCTGGAGAGCTGGAGCATGCGGCCGCGGCCGTGTTCGGCGATGGGTGGGAGTCGAGCGCGTATCGCCTGGAGCACAACCACGCCGTCCTCGGCGCCTTCACGACCCCGGGCGGCGGGACGGTCGTCAACGCCGGCGTGACCGACTGGGCCTACGGGCTGGGTGACGGCACGGTCGAACAGATCACGAGGAACGTCCTGCGGCGGCTCTCACGCTGAGGCACCTTCGCGCAGGTGACGGTTCAGGAACTCCAGCACGATCTCGAAGCGCTGGACCCGGTGGGTCGGGCTCCCCGACCGCGTGAGCTCGTGACTCTCCGCAGGGAAACGAATGAGCTCCACGTCGCGCCGCATGCTCCGGAGCACGGTGAACAGCTGCTCCCCCTGGTTGATGGGGCAGCGCAGATCCTCCTCGGAGTGCAGGATCAGGAGGGGGCTGGTCATGTCCGCGGCGTAGGAGAGCGGCGAGATCCGCGCGTACGCGTTCGGCTCTTCCCACGCAGCGGCCCCGACGTATCCACGGAAGAACCCGGCAAGGTCGGAGGTGCCGTCTTCCGAGGCCATGTCGTTCACCGCCCGTTCCGAGATGGCGCAACGGAACCGATCGGTGTGCCCGACGATCCATGACGTCATGTAGCCCCCGTAGGACCCTCCCATCACCGCGAGCCGATCGGGGTCGATGAACCGATACCGTTTCACGGCCTCGTCGACGACGGCCATCAGGTCGTCGTAGTCGACCGATCCCCACCCGGGGCCACCCTCGACGGGCCCACGGATCGCTCGTCCCCACTCCTCCGCATAGCCCGATGACCCCCGCGGGTTCGCGTAGACGACGACGGATCCCGCGCCGGTTTGAACCTGGAACTCGTCGAAGAACCGTTGTCCGTACTGGGTGAAGGGTCCCCCGTGGATGTTGAGCACGGCGGGATACGTCTGCTCCTCGTCGAAGTCGACGGGTCGCATCACCCAGGCGTCGATCCGAGCGCCATCGGGCGCGATCACGGTGAACGGCTCGGGCCTCGACAGCTCGACGTCCTTCCGGAACGAGAGCGAGACGTCCGACAGACGGCGCTCGCCGACGAAGAGCTCCGACGGGAGGGTCGGGGTCGTGAGCGCGTGGACGAGGGTCCCGCCAGCCAGGTCGTACCCGGTGACCCAGCCGTCCTGTCCGAGGATCCGCCTTGGCTGCGACGCACCCTCCGTGGAGACCCGATACAGCGGCACCGTTCCCGCGTCTTCGATCGCGAAGATCAGCTGGTCGTCGTCCCACAGCGGCTCCCGGATCGGCGGGTACGGCAGGCAGTTGCGATCCAGGTCCTCGGTGAGCATCGAACGATCGCCACGGGCAGCATCGACCACGACCACGCGGGCGTGCCGAGGGTCATCGAACGCACCCGGTACGAAGAACGCGGCGATGTGGCTTCCCCTCGGGGACCACGAGGGACGGGCATAGGCGCCGTCGGTCGCGGTCAAGCGCTTCGGCTCACCTCCCGACGACGGCACGAGGTAGATGTCCGACGTCGTCGTGAGGTCCCAGTCGGTCACCGTCCCTCAAGCCGACGGTCCATACGTGATACGTCCGCCTGGCCGTCCACCCTTCCTTGTCCAACCGATACTGCAGTCGATCGATCCGACGCGGCGGCCGGCGGGCGGGCTCGTCGACGTCATCGTCCGGATCGTGGTCGCGTGCCGTGAACGCGATGCGCGAACCGTCCGGCGCCCACACCGGAGCGTGCACATCCTCTTGGAGATCGGTCAGCCGGCGGGCCTCGCCCGGAGCATCGACCGGCGACACGTACAGCTGCGCGACGTCACCGTCACGGACCGACGTGAACGCGAGCCAGCGTCCATCGGGGGACCAGCGCGGGGTCGCGTCACGCTTCGGTCCGAACGTGAGGCGGCGAGGCTCGGTCGACCCGTCGACCGGCACCGCCCAGATGGCGCTCCGCGGCTCTCGGCTCTCCTCGTCCACCCACGCGACGACGTACGCGACCGTCGCCCCGTCCGGGGACACGCGGGGATCGGCCGCGCTCGTGAGGCGGAAGACGTCGTGGGGTCGCATGCCCGCCATCGTGCTCCTCCTATCCGACCTTCCTCAGCGGCGCGTAAGCGAGTAGGACGCGCTTCTCCCCTACCTCGGGGAACCTGATCGTCGCCTCGGCGTCCTCGCCGTCCCCGGTCATCTGCACGATCACGCCCTCACCCCATCGCTCGTGCAGGACCGTGTCGCCTTCCTTGACCGCGGGGGTCTCGCGCTTGGGGATGGGCGGCACCGAAGGCGCCTTCCATCCCCGGTCGACCGCCACCTCGCCGCTCCGCCCGGGCAGTCCCACGACGGTGTACCCGCCGCTCTTCCCGCCATCGCGCTCCTGCGCTCGGCCGTACCTCGACCGGGAACGCTGTTGGAGACGCGTCTCGGACTCCTTCGCCTCGACGAGGTGCTCGGGGATCTCACCCAGGAAACGAGACGGCGGGTTGTAGCTGGTCTGTCCGAACAGCGTCCGGCTCCACGCGTGTGTGAGGTACAGGCGCTCCTGTGCTCGCGTGATCCCGACGTACGCAAGCCTGCGCTCCTCCTCGAGCTCCGCCTGATCGGTCATCGAACGGAAGTGCGGGAAGATCCCGTCCTCCATCCCCACGACGAACACGACCGGGAACTCGAGACCCTTCGCGATGTGCAGCGTCATGAGCGTGACGCTCGAGTCCTCCTCCTCGTACTCGTCCTGCTCACCCACCAACGACACCTGCTCCAGGAAGCCGGCGAGACCGCTCTCGGGGTCGCGCGCCGCGGTCTCCATCGCCGCGCCCGCGAGCTCCTGGATGTTCTCGATCCGCCCTTGTGCCTCGATCGTGCGCTCCTCCTCGAGCTCGGCGAGGTACCCGGACTCCTGCGCGGCCAGCTCGACCATCTTCGCCGCCGTCGCGCCATCCGCCAGATGTCCCTCGAGGGCGATCATCACCTGGTTGAACCCCGCGACCGCCCCTTTCGCCCGGGCGTTCAACAGCGAGATCTCATCCACGCGCCGGCACGCCTCGACGACGTCGATGTCTCCGTCGCGAGCGAACGCCTCGATCGCCGCCACCGTCTGGTCCCCGATCCCGCGCTTCGGCATGTTGACGACGCGACGGAAGCTGATCACGTCCTGCGGGTTGAGCAGCAGACGAAGGTACCCGAGCACGTCCTTGACCTCGCGTCGCTGGAAGAACCGAACCCCCCCGAACACGCGGTAGGGCATGCCGACGCGCATGAAGATGTCCTCGATCACCCGTGACTGCGCGTTGGTCCGGTAGAAGACGGCCACATCCCGGTAGCGATGTCCCTCCTCGTCCCGCAGCCGCTGGATCTCCGAGGCGACGAAGAGCGCCTCCTCGTGCTCGTCGTTCGCGCGGAAGCTCACCACCAACTCGCCCGCAGCCGCATCCGTCCATAGGGTCTTGGGCTTGCGCTGCATGTTGTGCTCGATCAACGCATTCGCGACCGCGAGGATGTTGCCAGTGGAGCGGTAGTTCTGCTCCATCAGGAAGACCTGGGCGTCCGGATAGTCGCGTTCGAAGTCGAGGATGTTCTGGATCGTCGCGCCTCGCCACGAGTAGACGCCCTGGTCGGCGTCACCCACGACGCACACGTTCCGGTACAGGCTCGCCAGCTGGTTCACCAGCTCGTACTGCGCCCTGGACGTGTCCTGATACTCGTCCACGAGGATGTACCGGAACCGCTCCTGATAGTGACGCAGGACGTCGGGGTGGTCCCGGAAGAGCCGGACCGTTTCGCTGATCAGGTCGTCGAAGTCCAATGCGCCCGCGTCGTGCTTGCGCCGCTCGTACGCCAGGTAGACCTTCGCGACGATCTCCTCGTAGAAGTTCGACGCCATCTGGGCGAACCCGTCGGGCGCGATCACCCGGTCCTTCGCCTTGGAGATCGCAGCGGCCATCGCCTTCGGGGGGAACCGTTTCGGGTCGACGTCGAGCTCCTTGAGGATGCCGGCGATCAGTCGTTCGGTGTCGCCGTCGTCGTAGATCGTGAAGCCCGAGGGAACGCCGAGATGCGTGTGCTCCCGACGGAGGATCCGGGCGCACGTGGCGTGGAACGTCAGGATCCACATGCTCCGGGCGACGCCCGATCCGACCAGCCGCTCGACCCGTTCGGCCATCTCCCGCGCCGCCTTGTTCGTGAACGTGATGGCGAGGATCTGGTGAGGGCTGACGCCGTGTTCCCTGATCAGGTAGGCGATCCGGTGGGTGAGCGCCCGGGTCTTGCCGCTGCCGGCGCCGGCGACGATCAGGACCGGGCCCTCGGTGTGCAAGACGGCCTCGCGCTGGATGTCGTTGAGCGGCTCGAGCAGGGGGGACATCGGCGAGGACATGCGCGCCCAGTGTAGGAGTCCGAACGGACGCGACGTCCGGCCGATGTTGGACCGGATGGCCCACGGTACCGTTCATGCCGTGAGCGCCCTGGTAACCGACGTTCCCGCGCGACGCCGGCTGGACTGGCGGACACCGGTCCGGTGGTTCGGGCTGCTCTGCCTGATGGGGGCGGCGTTCTTCGCCGGATACGTCGCCTGGCTCTTGTGGGGGACAGGCCTGCAGACCCAACGGGCGCAGGATGCGCTGCGGCCCGCGATCGAAGGGCAGATCGCGAACCCACGGCCGCCCTCCGAGGGCCCGAAGCCCGGATCGCCCGTCATCCCGGGAAGCGCCTACGGGGTGATCAGGATCCCCCGGATCGGCCTGGATATGGTGGTCGTGCAGGGCACCGACTACACATCGCTCAAGTCCGGGCCCGGGCATTACGTCGACACCGCGGACCCGTGGGACGGGACGGGTCGCGTCGGCATCGCGGGGCACCGCACGACCTACCTGCACCCGTTCTTCAACCTGGATCGGGTCCGACCGGGCGACACGATCCAGCTGCTCACCGGGTTCGGCACGTACACGTACGCGGTCACGAGGAACTTCGTCCTGCCCGAAGCGACGGCGGGCGTCGTCCTGCGACAGACCAGCCGGCCCACGCTGGTCCTCACCACCTGCAATCCGAAGTACGCCAGCTCGCAGAGACTGATCGTGGAGGCGGATCTCACTCGCTCGCCGACCTGAGGGCGGACGGGAGGCTACGCTCAGCCGACGTCGCCTCCGGAGGGCTCGTTGGCCGAGACGCGGAAGTCGTTCCCCGAGGGCTCTTCCTCGCCGGACTTGACCAGGCCGATCGATCCGAGCTCGTGCGCGAGGGTCGTCCGATGTCGCTTCCCGCGGGCGCCACGTTGCTCTTCGAAGGCGACCTGTCCGATCGCGTGGTTGTGGTTCTGGCGGGGACCCTCCGGGTGTTCTCGACGGCGGCGACCGGGCGGGAAGGCCCCATCGGTCTCAGCCTCGGAGCCAGGTTGGCGGCACCCGGACGGCCGTCACGGCCGCCCGGGCGCAGACGTCGTCGGCCGCCACGAGCGTGCTGTCGACGACGGTCTTCCGCTCACCGTGCTCGACGACCCGGGCTCGCAGTTCGACGGAGGCATCGACAGGGACGGGCGCCAGATACCTGACCTCGAGCGAGCCGGTCGCGAACCAGATCGTGTCGCCACGACCGATCGCTCGTCCTTCCCGTCGATACGCATCCGCCACAGAGGTGCACACGCCATGGCAGTCGAGGATCGTGGCGATGATGCCCCCGTTGAGGACGTGCCGCGGGCCCGCCATGTGCTCGGCGCGTGGACGGAACGTCGCGATCGCGACCTCGGGATCGTGTGGGGACCACGTGCTCTTGAGCTGGAGACCGTCTGGGTTGTCGGCGCCGCAACCCCAGCAGTGGTTGAACGGCATCAGATCCTCGAAGGCATCGCCGGCCATGTCGGCCGGTCCTACTCCCATTCGATCGTGCCCGGTGGCTTGGAGGTGATGTCGTACGCCACGCGGTTCACGCCCGGAACCTCGCGGACGATGCGTTGCGCGATCCGGTCGAGCACCTCGTACGGCAGCCGCGCCCAGTCGGCGGTCATCGCGTCCTCGGACGTCACGACCCGGACGACGACGGGGTTCTCGTAGGTCCGACCATCGCCCATCACGCCGACGGTCTGGACATCTCCGAGGAGAACGCAGAAGGCTTGCCAGGTCTCGCGTTCCAGGCCGGCACGACGGATCTCGTCGCGGACGATCGCATCGGCGGCCCGCACCTTCTCCGCTCGTTCGAGCGTCACCTCCCCCACGATCCGCACGGCCAGCCCCGGCCCGGGGAACGGTTGCCGTTGGACGATCTCCTCCGGCATGCCCAGCTCCTCTCCGACCTTCCGGACCTCGTCCTTGAACAGGTCGCGGAGGGGCTCGACGATGCCGTCGAAGTCGATCTGCTCGGGCAACCCACCGACGTTGTGGTGGGTCTTGATCGTCGCCCCGGTCTTCGAGCCGCTCTCGATCACGTCCGGATAGAGGGTGCCTTGCACAAGGAAGCGCGGAGCGGTGTGTGGCCCCGCAACCCCCTCGAACGCTCGGACGAATCCCGCGCCGATGATCCGGCGTTTGGTCTCGGGGTCCGTCACGCCGGCGAGACTGGCGAAGAAGTCGTCGCCTGCCTTCACGTGGACGAACGGCACGTGCAGATGCCGAGCGAACGTCTCTTCGACCTGCTCGGGCTCGCCCGTGCGCAGGAGCCCGGTGTCCACGAACACGCACGTCAGCTGATCGCCGACGGCCCGGTGCACCAGGAGTGCCGCGACGCTCGAGTCCACCCCGCCGGACAAGGCGCAGTAGACCTTCGCGTCGCCCACGGTGGCGCGGATCCGCTCGACGGCATCGTCGATGATGTTGGTCGGCGTCCAGTCGGGGAGCAGCCCGCACCCGTCCACCAGGAATCGCTTCATGACGGCCTGCCCGTTCGGTGTGTGCGACACCTCGGGGTGGAACTGGACGGCGAACAGGGCCCGGTCGGGATCTTCCATGCCGGCGATCGGGATCTGGTCGGTCGATGCCGTGACGCGGAACCCCTCCGGAGCCCGGGTGACGGCGTCCCCGTGGGACATCCAGACGGTGTCGGTCGCGGGGAGATCCCGGAGGAGGAGGCTCGGCTGCGACACGTGCAGGACGGTTGCCCCGTACTCGCGCTGCCCCGTATCCGCGACCTCGCCGCCCAACGTCCGGGCCATCAACTGATGCCCGTAGCAGATGCCGAGGACCGGCACGCCCAGGTCGAAGATGTGCGGGTCGAGCTGCGGTGCTTCCGGCTCGTAGACGCTCGCCGGACCGCCGGACAGGATGATGCCGGCCGGGCGCTTCGCGGCGAAGCCCTTCGCATCCAGATCGTGGGGCACGATCTCGGAGTAGACGTGCGCCTCCCGGTCTGGTACGTCTTGCCCTCGGTCTTGATCGCCGGGGCGATCACCAGATCCGCCTTCTGGAACTCCTTGATCGTCTCGTAGCCGGTGGTGGCCATCGAGGTCGCGAGCGCACCGAAGAGGTTGAAGGTGCCGTCGTTCTCATGCGCCGGTCCCACCAAGATCTCTCGGAGAGACGCCACCTGCTGCGTCTTGACCCGGGCGCCGCGAGGGAGGGTCGGACGGAATGGCGCCATCCCCCAGTGGTACCCGCGACCCGGAGCCTCGAAGGACCGTGTGAGCGGGGAACCGATCATCACCGCATCCGCTCCACAGGCGATCGCCTTCGCGATGTCGCCGCCGGTGCGCATGCCGCCGTCGGCGATCACGTGACAGTACCGCCCGGTCTCGTGCTGGTGCTCCCGCCGAGCCGCGGCCGCATCGGCGATCGCCGTCGCCTGCGGTACCCCGACGCCGAGGACCCCTCGGCTCGTGCACGCGTTCCCCGGTCCGACACCGACGAGGACGCCGACCGCTCCGGTCCGCATCAGGTGCAGCGCGGTCGCGTACGAGGCGCACCCTCCGACGATCACCGGGATGTCGAACGACGGGACGAACTCCTTGAGGTTGAGCGGCTCGTGCTGGCTGGAGACATGCTCGCCCGACACGACGGTTCCCTGGATCACGAGGATGTCGAGCTCCGCTTCCAGCACCAGCTTCGCGTATCGCTCCACCCTCTGTGGGGTGAGTGAGGCACAGGCGACCACTCCTCCGGCCTTGATCTCCTGGATCCGACGACCGATCAGGTCCTCGCGGATCGGCTCGGCGTAAAGCTCCTGCATCCGGCGGGTGGCCTTGTCGTCCGGGAGCCCGGCGATCTCGTCGTAGATCGGATCCGGATCCTCGTAGCGGGTCCACAACCCCTCGAGGTTGAGACACGCGAGGCCACCGAGCTTACCGACCTCTACCGCCGTGGCCGGCGACACGGCCGCGTCCATCGCCGCGGCCATCATCGGCAGACCGAAGGTGTATGCGTCGATCTCCCACGTGATGCTGACGTCCTCGGGGTCGCGGGTCCTCCGCGACGGAACGATGGCGACCTCGTCGAACCCATAGGCCCGTCGGGCCGATTTGCCGATGCCGATCTCGAACTCCATCCGCTTCCCCCCAAGAGAACACACGAACGCCCACCCGTTGCCGGGTGGGCGTCGAAGGCCTACATGGCGAGAGGGTAGCAGACACCCTTGGCGCCCCTGGGAGGTGGCTACGGGGCGCGGACCGCATCCAGCGCGCGCTCGGCTTGCGCCAGATGGAACCGATCGTGTCCCGCGATCAACCGGAACGTCAGCTCGTAGCTCTCGGGCCCGCGCTCGGCGTGGATCCCGAGGCGGTCCCTCCGCTCGCGCGGGGTCCGGTACCAGAGCGCGGTGTTGGCGGCCCGCAGCGGTTCGAACACGGCGAGGAGCTCCTCGGCCGGCTCGGGCGGACGATGGAGCTCGTCGACCCACCGATCCTGGTCGTACCCCATCAGCGGCGGACGATCGTGGGCCAGGATCCACCGGTACCGGCCGCTGACGACCAGCTCGGCATCGGTCACGTGCGCGAGGCATTGCACCACCGACCATCCCGTCGGGTCCGGCGGGATGCCAGCGCCGGTCCCAGCGCTCGGAGCAGGGCTCGCACCGAAGACGCCGTCGCCGATTGCACCGCGGCAGGATCGTCGTCGCCGAGCAGACCCAGCAGGTGGCGTTGATACCCCGCGGGATCGGCGATCGGATCGGGCGAGTCGGGCCGCACGAGCCGGGTGGTATCGGCGCTCAGCGTTCCTTGACGACGTGCCCCGTCTCGTGGACACGGAGATCGGTCATGCCGGAATGCACGCGGTCGCCCTCGATCATGGTCTCGTCGCTTTCGAGGTAGCCGAGGGTCCTCAAGGTCGTGAGCACACGCTGCAGGGACTCTTCCGGCGTCTCCACCATCGTGTCCACGACGAGCTCAGCGTGCTCCGGCGCCTCGTACGGCGCCTCGGGATCGACGCCCGTGAAGCCGGCCAACTCCCCCGCCAGCGCCTTCTTGTAGAGGCCTTTCGGGTCGCGGTTCGCCGCGATCTCCGCGACGGTCGCGTGGACGTACACCTCGACGAAATCGCCGACCTCCGCGCGTACGGCGTTCCGGGCTTCTCGGTACGGGCTGATCGGGCAGCAGATCGTGGCCACGCCGTTGCGGGTGAGGAGGTTCGCCACGAACCCGATCCGCATGATGTTGAGATCACGGTCCTCCTTGGAGAAGCCGAGACCCTTGGACAGCTTCTGCCGCACGACATCACCATCGAGGATCTCGGTCTTCATCCCCCGGGCCTGGAACTCGTGGTACAGCATCTCGGCGATCGTCGACTTGCCTGCGCCCGAAAGGCCGGTGAACCAAACGGTGAACCCGCGGTGGTCCGTCATCCCAGGAAGCTCCTTCCGACGGCCCCGGGCAACGCCCTTGATGCGTCGATGTCGTACAGGGAAAGGATGGTCGGACCCACGTCGACGAGACGGAGTCCCTCGATCTTGCCGGTGGGCTGGCGGGGAGCGCCGTTCATGATGAGGATGCCGTCCCGGTCATGGTTGGCCCCGTCGGGGCCGGTGTCGTTCTCGTACGTGAACAGACTCGGGTTGCCGATCGAGCCTACTGAACGCCACGACAGGTCCCCGAAGTAGACGAGGAGGTCAGGGGCGACGCCGCGAACCTCCGGATAGATGTCCTGTGGCTTGAGGACCCTCGTCCTCGCGCCCCTTGACGTTGAGGAACAACCGCCCGTAATAGCCGCCGTCGCCCCACGCCGCGGTCCGGGACCAATCGACCGAGACATCCTTGAAGGGAACCGGGCCTCCGTCGACGGGCTCGTCGAGCACGAGGTATCCCTCTTGGATCAACCAGTCGTTGAAGCACAGACCGCCCATCATGGGGCGGGCGCCGTGATCGGACATCACGATCGTCACCGCGTCCTCGGGGATCAGCTCGATCAGTGACGCCAGCTCCCGATCCAAGAAGCGGTAGTAGTCGTGGAACACGCCCTCGTACTTGTTGCCTGGCTCGTGCAGCGGGTGCGCCGGATCGACGTATTGCCAGAAGACGTGATGGAGCCGGTCCGGCGCGATGTCGCAGAGCATGAAGAAGTCCCACGGCTTGTTCTGGATCAATCTCCGCCCCACCCGGAACCGCCGCTCGGTCATCTTGAAGACCTGGTCCAAGGTGACGTCGGATCCGGCCTTCCGGAAGTTCGGGATGTCGAAGATGTACCGATCCTTCCCCCCGAGCTCCTCTTCGATCTCCGCCTGAAGATCCTGCGGGTAGGCGTAGCGGTCCGACGAGGGAGGCGTGAGGAAGCACCCGACGCGCCACCCGGGGAAGTCGGCGGGCGGTGGATACGAGGGCGGCACCCCGATCAGGAGCGAGCGCATGCCGTTCGCGCCCAACGCGTCCCAGACGGCGGGCTCCTTCACGGAGCCCGAGTGGACGATCGAGAGTCCGTCGTAGGTGGCGTCCTTGCGGTTGCGGAACCCGTAGATGCCGAGCTGCCCCGGCGTCTGCCCCGTCATCCCGCAGGCCCAGGCGGGCACGGTGATCGGCGGGGTGATGCTGGCGAGGTCGCCGTACATCCCGTTGTCCATCAGCTTCGCGATGGTGGGGACCTCGGAACGAAGGTCGTCGAACAGGAGCGTGGGGGTGGCGCAGTCGAGTCCGATCACTGCGACCCTGGGGCCGTGCTGCATGTCGCTCGTTCCCTCCGGTGCGCGGTCGACGGGCGGACGGCGGGCGCGCTCGCGCGACAGGAGCCATCCGCGGTTCGCGTATCCTACCAGCGACTTTGGGCCGCTTCCGGCCCGAGCATGGCGGGGGAAAGACCCGGGATGGCGTTCCTGCGACGCGCGCTGCAGTTGTTCGCCGCCGTCTGGGCCGCGTGCGGGTTGGCGATCGCGGTCACCCCGCGATGGATCCTCGTCTCCTGGTTCGACCAGGTGCCCTACCCCGACTACACGTATGTCCGGGTCTGCGGCATCGCCGGTCTGTCTTCGGCGGCGCTGGCGCTGATGATCTCGCGCAGGCTGGACGACGTCTGGTGGTGGTCATGGGCGTTCGTCCTCGAGTCGGGCCTGACGGCGCTCGTGACCACGCTGCACGCGATCGGCTCGGTGCCGGCCGGGTCGGTGTCGTGGTTCTGGTGGATCTTCGCCGTCACGAACATCGTGCTCGTCGCCGTGCTCGTGTCCGGCATCGCTCGAGCCGGCGTCGAGAAACCGATCGCCTGATCCGCGCCGGAGTGTCCGAATCCCGGACCCGCCGTATCGTGGATACCCGTGGATACCGTTCCATCAACCACGACGACGAGGGCCGACGCGGCCGATGACGGGTTGGTCATCCGGGCGACCCAGCTAACGAAGATCTACCCCACCGGTGTCAAAGCCGTCGACGCCCTCGACCTGGACGTCGGGGCCGGCGAGATCTTCGGCCTGCTCGGACCGAACGGCGCAGGCAAGACCACCACCGTCGGGATGCTGACGACGCGGGTCGTCCCCACATCGGGTAAGGCCATCGTCGCCGGCATCGACGTCGTTGCAGACCCGCCATCGGCCAAAGCGCGGGTCGGCGTGGTTTCCCAGACGAACACGCTCGATCGAAGCCTGACGGTCAGGGAGAACCTCTACTTCCACGGACGGTACTTCGGCATGGGAGCGCGGGCGGCTGCGCGGACCGCGGACGCTCTCCTCGAGCTCTTCCGATTGTCCGACCGGTCCGACGCCGACGTCTCGACCCTGTCCGGCGGGATGGCACAGCGTCTGCTGTTCGCCAGAGCCGTGGCCCACCGCCCCGATGTCCTGTTCTTGGACGAACCGACATCCGGGCTCGACCCCCAATCGCGGCTCGCCTTGTGGGAGATCCTCGGTCAGATCCACCGCGATGGCCAGACGATCGTGCTGACCACGCACTATATGGAGGAAGCCGACAAGCTCTGCCAGCGGGTCGCGATCATGGACCACGGCCGGATCCTCGCGCTCGATACGCCGGAGGGCCTCAAGCGGACGGTCGGCGGCGACGCGATCGTCCGGGTCCAGGCGGGTGAGCAGCCCGAGCGCCTGGGGGCCCACCTTCGCGATCTGGAGGGGGTCACCGGGACCGCCGTCCTCGGCGGAACGGTCCAGCTGACCGTCCGCGGCTCCGCAGGCGTCCTGCCGCGCGTGATCCAAGCGGCCGAGGCCGGCGGGTTCCCCGTGCACGACGTGTCGCTCGATGAGCCCACCCTCGAGACCGTCTTCATCAATCTCACCGGGAAGGATCTACGCGAATGAACGCAACGACGACCACGGTGGTCGAGGGCCTTCCGGCAACGGGGACCTTCCGCAGCACGCCGACGGTGGCGTTCGGCGCGCTCCTGCTGCGCGATCTGTCGGTGCTCCGGAAGGAGTTCGTCCAGTTCATCGCGCGCACCGTGATGCAGCCGCTGCTGTTCGTCTTCGTGTTCGCGTACGTGTTCCCCAAGATCGGTCAGGGGGTAGGCGGCTCCGCGGGTGCCGCCGCGTTCTCGAGCATCCTGGTCCCCGGCGTGGTCGCGATCGCCTGCATCTTCCAGGGCATCCAGTCGGTCGCGCTGCCGCTCGTTCAGGAGTTCGGTTACAGCAGGGAGATCGAGGACCGGGTGATGGCCCCGCTCCCGGTCTGGAGCGTTGCGGTCGAGAAGGTGGTGGCGGGGGCACTCCAGGGTCTGATAGCGGCCGCGATCGTGTTCCCGCTCGCGATGTTCGTCCCGGCCACGCCCGTCCACCTGGACGTTCGGCCTCTGCTGCTGTTCACGTTGCTTCCCCTCGCCGCGGGAACCGCCGCCTCGTTGGGGCTGGTCCTCGGCACGCGCGTGCAACCGCGACAGGTGCCGCTGTTGTTCGGGATCGTGGTGATCCCCATCGTGTTCCTCGGAGCCACCTATTACCCGTGGGCGACCCTCACCCCGATCCCGTGGCTCAAGGCGGTCGTCCTGCTCAATCCGCTCGTGTACATGAGCGAGGGGATGCGGATCTCCCTGACACCCCAGGTGCCGCACATGCCGTACGTGGCGATCTACGGAGGGATGATCGGGTTCATCGCCCTGTTCCTGGCGCTCGGGATCGACGGATTCCGCAAGCGCGTCCTGTCGTAGCCGGAGCGGCCGCCGACCCGCTCGGCCCTCAAGGGGAAGTGCCTGCGGCGAGCCGCTCGAGGGCCAGCCGGTCGGCGGCCTCGGCGGTGGTGACCCCGTCGGCGTCCGCCGTTGCGAAGATCCCGGCGAGGGTCTCGCCGATCCCCGCGAGACGCGCCTGCATCATGGCCTCGCCCCATCCGAGCGTCTCGTAACCCGCCAGGTGGATCACGCCGCCTGCGTTGATCACGTAGTCGGGGGCGTAGAGGATGCCGCGGCGCGCGAGCAGTGCGGCATCGTCACCACTGCCGAGCTGATTGTTCGCCGCTCCGGCCACGACGCGACACGCCAAGCGCGGGATCGTCTCGGGGGTCAGCACCCCGCCGGCCGCGCACGGCGCGAAGACGTCACAGGCCGTCCCGATCACCGAGTCCGGCTGGATGACCTCACCGCCGACCCGTTCGGCCGTTTTCTCGGCACGCCCCGCGTCGACATCGGCGATCAGCAACTGGGCGCCCGCCTCGCCGAGATGATCGGCGAGTCGGTCGCCGACCGAGCCAACGCCCTGCACCAGGACGACGACGCTGCCGAGCTCTGCAGAACCGCTCACGTGGCGCCACGCCGATCGGATCCCGTGGAACACCCCCAGGGCCGTGCCCGGCGCTGGATCGCCCGAACCCCCCCGCTCCCTCGAGCGTCCGAGCAGGTGCTTCGTCCGCTCGCCGATCACGTCCATATCGGGGGCGCCGGTGTTCATATCCGCCGCCGTGACGTAGGTCCCGTGGAGCGAGTCGACGAGC
>VAYF01000094.1 GCA_005883885.1 Actinomycetota bacterium
GCACAGGAAAACGATGATCCCTCTCACGGGCGGACTCCGGATCGGCGTCGAAGCTCTGGGAGGATACCGGCCCGATGGACGACGAACGCCGGGCCCACCACCCGCTGCCGGTCTCCCGCCGCCGGTTCCTCGAGCGATCGGCGATGGCCGTCGCGGGCGGTGCGTTGTTCGCGTGCACCGGCGGAAAGATCGTCCCCCACGTCTCGGACACCACCGCCGCGATCGAAACGAGATGGCCGATCAAGCGTGTGGTGTACGTCATGCTCGAGAACCGCAGCTTCGACAACCTGTTCGGGCGGTTCCCGGGGGTTGAGGGGACGACGACCGGCGTCTCGGATGGTGCCGAGGTCCCCCTCACGCGATGCCCCGACTGGCTGCCCGGCGACCTCCCCCACGATCGAGCCGCCGCGCTCAACTGCTGGAACGGGGGCAAGCAGGACGGGTTCGGCACGGGGGCCTACGGCGATCCGTGGGCCTACACCCAGTTCGACGGGAACGAGGTGCCCAACTACTGGCACTGGGCACATGAGTACGCGATCTCCGACCACTTCTTCTCCTCCGCCAACGGCCCGTCGTACCCGAACCACTTCTTCTTCATCGCGGGGACGTCGGGGGGCGCGATCGACAACCCGGAGAACATCAGGACGAGCCCCATGCAAGACGGTCGGACGTTCAAGAGCTGGGGGTGCGACGCCGTCGGGGACGACGTCTTCGTGTTCACCCTGGACAAGCACGGCCAGCTCGCGAAGCACAGCAGCTGCTTCGATTTCCTCACGGTCGGGGAGCAGCTCACCCACGGCGGCGTGGATTGGGCGTTCTACTCGGCGGCGCCGGGCACGCCCGGGTACTTCTGGAACGCCTACAACGGCGTGTCCCAGGTCTTCCACACGGACCTGTGGCACGAGCACACGCGAGACGTGGCGACGGTGATCGACGACGCGAGGGCCGGGAAGTTCCCTGCCGTCACGTGGATCACCCCGCGGTTCGAGCTGTCCGATCACCCGCCAACGAGCTCCGCCTTCACCCACAACTGGACCAGCGACCTGATCGAGGCGATCATGAAGAGCGACGCGTGGGACCAGACCGCGATCTTCCTCACGTGGGACGAATGGGGCGGGTTCTACGATCACATCCGACCACCCGTCGTCGACCCGGTCGGGTTGGGCTTCCGGGTTCCGCTGCTCACGATCAGCCCGTACACCGTCCGCGGTGCGATCGACGACCTGACCGGAGAGTTCTCCACGCCGCTGCGGTTCATCGCGGACAACTGGGGACTCCCGTACCTCACGAGCCGGATCGCGAACACGCACAACTTCGGACACATCTTCGACTTCACGAAGCGGCCACGCCCGCCGTCCGTCACGGGCGTCCGCGTCAAGACCTTCGGACGATTCGACCACTTCCCGGAGAACTACCCGTGGCCCAAGGGCACCGTCCCGGATCCGGGAGCGTTCTGACGCTCAGCTCCCGCCGATCGGGTTCGGCACGTACTGCTTGACGAGGTTGAGCGCGTTCAGGACCGGATAGGACAACGCCGCGATCCCGAGCAGGATCGACAGCACCGTCGTGCTGCCGCCCCTGCCGCCCAACCCGCCGACGATCCCGAGCACGACCGCGATCGCCCCGAAGACGACGGCGAGCAGCCCGAGCTGGTCGGCCATCTGTCCGCCCGCCGCGAGCTGGTGCGAGTACTTGCCCAGCAGGGTGCTGTCCGGGTTGAAGTGATAGATCCACAGCACGACGCTGAACGCCGCCCCGATCGCCCCGACGAGCGAGCCCACGGTGCCGGCCGGGTTCGCCGTCTTGCCGCTGCTGCCGAAGATGCCACCCATCTGCGCTCGATGATGAACGAGCCGGGGGACCGGGGCAAGCGGGCGGGCGCAGGCGACAGGGGCCCGTCGCCCCTGTACGCTATGCGCCGAGGGCAACGGATCGTGGTTCGCCAAGAGCGGTTCCCTCCCGGCGCCAGCCGGAGCCTGACGGGTAGGCAGCAAGGCCCCGACGGCGAAGGAAGGAGGGATCGCACATGGCAACAGGCACCGTCAAGTGGTTCAGCTCCGAGAAGGGCTTCGGTTTCATCACGCCCGACGACGGCAGCGCAGATGTGTTCGTGCACTTCAGCGCGATCGCGGGTGAGGGTTTCCGGAACCTCGACGAGGGGCAGAAGGTGACCTACGAGGTGACGCAGGGCCAGAAGGGCCCGCAAGCCTCGGACGTCCGTCCCGGTTAACGGGACTACGGAACACAGCGAAGGGGAGGCCGAAAGGCCTCCCCTTCGTCGTATCCGGTGTCAGGACTTGTCGGCCGTGTCGGACGCGTCGGGCTTCGGGCGCGGCTCGGGTTCGTTCTCGAGACCGAGCGCGGCCGGCTCGGACGCTTCGATCGGCGTGCCGGCCTCGATCAGTCCGGCCTCGCGATCGGCGTCGCGCTGGGCCCGCGCCAGTCGCCGCTCCTCACGAGCGGCGGCCTTCTTCGCTTTCCCGCTCTCACGCTGGCGCTTCCCGAAACTGTCCGGCATGCCCCCACGATACAGAGCTTCGCGATCAGCTGACCGAGATCCCCATCCAGCTGGCCCGGCTTCCCGTTCAGCTGACCCACGAGCGTCCGGCTGCTACGGTCCCGCGATGCGGTTGGCCGTGGTCGGCCACATCGAGTGGATCCGGTTCGCGCGCGTCCGGCAGGTCCCCTCGCCCGGCGGGATCGAGCACGCCACCGAGTCCTGGGCGGGTGCGGGTGGCGGTGGCGCGGTCGCCGCGGTGCAGCTCGCCAAGCTCGCGGGCACCTGTCTGTTCCTCTCGGCGTTGGGGGACGACCTCGTCGCCGGCGACGTGCGAGCGGACCTCGCGTCCGATCACGTGGAGCTCCACGCCTCCGAGCGCCGAGGACCCACCCGCACCGCGTTCACGATGATCGACGCGACGGGGGAGCGCACGATCATCACCATCGGCGAGCGGCTCGAGCCGCACGGCGGGGACGAGCTGCCGTGGGACCTGCTCGGCGGAGCCGACGGCGTCTTCTTCACGGCCGGAGATGTCCGCGCGTTGCGGGCCGCCCGCCGGGCGCGCGTCGTGGTCGCCACGTCCCGCGTGCTGGGCGTGCTCGCCGACGCCGGCGTCCAACTCGACGCCGTGGTGGGCAGCGCCGACGACCCGGCCGAGCGGTACGAGGCCGGGCTCGTCTCGCCCGAGCCGAGGCTCGTCGTCCGGACCGAGGGACCGTCCGGGGGTTCCTGGGAAGCCGCGGACGGAGCGCACGGGCGGTACGCCGCGGCGACGCCGCCCGGGCCGATCGTCGACATGTACGGAGCCGGGGACAGCTTCCAGGCGGGCCTCACCTTCGGGCTCGCGAGCGGTCTGGATCCCGACGCGGCGCTCGCCCTGGCCGCCCGGTGTGGCGCGTTCGCCGTGACGGGACGGGGACCGACCGGCGGGCAGCTCACCGCTAAGGGCCTCCGCGCGTAGCCTAGGAGCGATCGCGACCCGCGTGGATCGACGAGGAGGATGCGACGGTGGAGCCCTGGTCGTTCGACCTGCACGGCCGGTTCGAAGAGCACACGATCCAGAGCGAGGCGCTCCGCGGCAACCCGCTCGGGGACCCGAGCGGCCGACCGCTGTGGGTGTACGTGCCTCCCGGGTACGACGAGGATCCGCACGCCCGGTTCGCGTCGGTCTACGTGATCCAGGGGCTCACCGGTCAGCTCGACATGTGGAGGAACCGCTCCCCGTTCCGCCGGAACTACCCGGAGCTCGCGGACGACCTCTTCGCGCGGGGAGAGGCGCCACCCGTCGTCGTCGTGTGGGTCGACTGCTGGACGTCGCTGGGCGGGAGCCAGTTCCTCGATTCACCGGGAACCGGTAACTACCTCACGTTCCTCTGTGACGAGGTCGTGCCCTTCGTGGACGACCGGTACCGAACGATCGCCGACCGGTCGCACCGAGGGATCCAGGGGAAATCCAGCGGCGGCTACGGCGCGATGGTCGTGCCGATGCTCCGACCCGACCTCTGGGGAGGGTTGGCGACGCACGCGGGCGACGCGCTCTTCGAGATGTGCTACCTGCCCGAGTTCCGTGACACCGTTCGGACGCTCCGGGACGAGTACGACGGCTCGTTCGAGAACTTCTGGAAGGACTTCCGCAGCCGGCCCGCGTTCGCGAAGGACAGTGACGCCCACCTGTTGAACGACTGGTGCATGGCGGCGTGCTACTCGGCCGATCCCGACGGCACCGTCCGGCTCCCGTTCGACCCCGCGACGGGCGAGCTGATCCCCGAGATCTGGGAGCGGTGGCTCCGGATGGACCCCGTGCGGATGGTGCCGGACCATGCCGACGATCTGCGCTCGCTCCGCGCGATCTACATCGACGCCGGGAAGAAGGACGAGTACTTCCTGGATCTGGGCGCGGAGGCGTTCCGTGGTGCGCTCGAAGGGATCGGCGTGACGGATGTCTCCTTCGAGCTGTTCGACGCGACCCACATGGCGATCGAGTACCGCTACCCGCTCGGCCTCCGGTACCTGGCCGAGCGGCTCTCCGCCTGACCGCTCCGACCGACGGGAGGAAGGATGGAATATCGAACGCTCGGCACCACCGGCGTCCGCGTCAGCACGCACTGCCTGGGCACGATGATGTTCGGCGGCGGTGGGAACGCCGACCACGGCGATTGCGCCCGCATCATCCACCGGGCGCTCGACGCCGGGATCAACTTCGTCGACACCGCAGATGTCTATTCCGATGGCGAGTCGGAGGAGATCGTCGGCGAGGCCCTCGGGGCGCGGCGCGATGAGGTCGTGCTCGCGACGAAGGTCCATTGGGAGATGGGTCCCGGTCAGAACGATCACGGCAACTCGCGTCTGTGGATCATGCACGAGGTCGA
>VAYF01000095.1 GCA_005883885.1 Actinomycetota bacterium
CCGATCACACCGTGCTTGGCTGACACGTAGCCCGCCAAGCCGCCGACAGCCTCCAGACCGGCGGTCGAAGACATGTTGACGATGGCGCCACCCTCGCCGGTCTGCAACATGGCCGGGATCTCGAACTTCATGGAGAGGAACACGCTTCGAAGCGTGATGGCGATCGCCGTGTCGTACGCGTCGACGGGCACGTCGGCGAGCGGGGTCGGCGGAGGACCTCCTCCGGCCGCGTTGTTGAAGGCCAGATCGAGCGTCCCGAAGGTCTCGACCGTCCGCTCCACGAGCTGCCGAACCGCGTCGGCGTTCCCGACATCGGTGGGGACGGCGATCGCGCGTCCTCCGGCGACGCTGATCGCGGCTGCGAGCTCCGTGAGCTCGTGCTCGCTCCGCGCTGCAAGGGCGACCGCAGCGCCCGCATCGGCGAAAGCGCGTGCCGTCGCCGCCCCGATCCCTCGACTTGCGCCGGTGACGATCGCGACCTTGCCGCGTAGGGACGGATCCGTCTGCTGCAGACCGTCGGACATCATCTGCACCTCCCTGGACGGGCGAGCAAGGCGTCGGACCATGGATACGGAACGAGTGTCCGGGCGCCGTCCTCGGTGACGACGATCTGATCGCCGAGCTTGACGCCATGGTCGCCGCCCACCTCCCCGAAGTAGCCCTCGACCACCAGCACCATGCCGGGCTCGAGCACCGAATCGGCGTTGGACTGCGTATCCACAGGATGACAGACGCTCGGGTTCTCCTCCTCCAGCCCGATCCCGTGGATCATGCACTCGTAGCGCTGGGCCATGAACCGCGCGGGGATCGGCGGAGCCATCAGGGCCAGCTCGCCGCACGTGAGACCGGGGCGGACCAAGGCCTCCATGCTCGAGAGCCAGCTCAGCGCGGCACGATAGGTCGCCCGCTGTGAGGCGCTCGGCTCACCGACCGCGAACGTTCGAGAGACGCAGAAGAAGCAGCCCTCCAACGCGACCGAGTCGGTGTCGACGTAGACGAGATCGCCGACCTCGATGCGACGGTCGGTCGCCTCCGCGCGCCAGGGGTTGGTGTTGGGGCCCGAGCAGAGCGTGTTCGTGGCCAGGTACTCGCCGCCGTTACGCAGCAGCACCCGCGCCATCTCCCCGAGCAGTTCGCGTTCGGAGATGCCCGGGGCGAGCGAGGCCTCAACCGTGCGGAGCTCCGCTTCTATAAGGGGGGCGTTCAGGTCGAAGAGCGAGCGCTCGACCGGTCCCTTCACCTGACGTGCTTGCTGGGTCACCGGTCCCGAGTCGCGGAGCCTGATCCCGTGGGACTCCAGCGCCAGGTACGCGGCGGTCCCCGCGCGGTCCATGGCAACGAGGTCGCCCGTCACGCCCAACTCACGGAGCGCGCCCACCGTCACCTCCGCCCACACGACCGCCTCGGCGGCCGGATCGTCGAAGAACTCCCACGCGTGCATCGGGCGCACGTCGGGCGCACGGCGCCGCGACCGGTGCGCGGAGTTCGCGTGCTCGAAGAGGACCGGGTCGCCTTCCTGCGGCACCACCGCGCACCGCACGAAGGTGCTCATCGCGTACACCGGCATGGCGCTGGCGCCGGTCGCGTACCGGATGTTCGGCTCGTTGAACAGGACGCAGGCCGCCACGTCGTGTGCGCGCATCGAGCCCTGCAGTCGCGCGAGCCGTTCCGTCCGGAGCAACTCGAGTCGGTCGGCGTCCGGCGGATCCACGATCAGGCTCTCGTAGGTCGTCATGCTGGCTCATCCGGACGGTGGCGGAGGCGGCGTGATTCGAACACGCGAGGGGTGGATTAGACCCCTAACCGCTTTCGAGGCGGTCCCGTTCGTCCGCTCCGGCACGCCTCCGGGGCGAGTCTAGCAAGGCCAACCCGGACGATCCGTGACATCATCGGCGCAAGCGGCTCAGGGGGAAGGCCGATGGACGCGAAGCAGCTCGACGGTGTCCCGTTGTTCGAGGGGCTCTCCCGCAAGGAACGCGGCACCGTGGCGCGATGGGCCGACGTGATCGATCTCCCGTCCGGGTACCACCTCGCCGATCAGGGAGCATTCGCCCACGAGTTCTTCGCCCTGCTTGAGGGGAACGTGGAGGTCACGCGCGATGGCGAACGCCTGGTCGAGCTCGGACCGGGCGACTTCTTCGGGGAGATCGCGCTCGTGGAGCGTGATCGAAGGACCGCTACGGTCACCGCGATCACGCCCGTGACCGCGATCGTGATGCATGGGCGAGACTTCGATGCGATGCGCTCCGGATTTCCTCAGATCGCCCAGAGGATCCACGACGCCGTCCATGCCAGGTCTCCTCGGCACGACCAGGATGAGGGCTAGCCCGGTTCGTTAGCTAGCGCCGGGCCTGGAAGAACGCGCGCAGCAGGTCCCCGCACTCCTCGGCGAGCACGCCGGGGATCACCGTCGCCTCGTGGTTGAGCCGTGGATCCTTCACGAGGTTCCCGAGCGATCCCGCGAAGCCCGCCTTCGGGTCAGCCGCTCCGAACACCACGCGATCCAGTCGGGCGAGCACGATCGCTCCGGCGCACATCGCACAGGGCTCGAGCGTCACGAAGAGCGTGCATCCGTCGAGCCGCCAGCCCTCCGTCACTGAAGCCGCCTCCCGGATCGAGAGCATCTCGGCGTGTGCGGTGGGGTCGCCGCGGAGCTCGCGCTCGTTCCCGGCGGCCCCGATCTCCCGATCGTCGCGCACCACGACCGCGCCGATCGGAACGTCGCCGTGCTCCGCGCACCGGCTCGCGAGCTCCAGCGCGCGGCGCATCCAATGCTCGTCAGTAGGCATCGATCTCGAGCAGCCGCTCGTCGCTGATCCCGAAGTGATGGGCCACCTCGTGCGCGACGGTGTGCGCGACCACGGCCTTCAGTCGTCGTTCGTCCAGACCCGCGGAGCGCATGATCGTCGCGCGGTAGAGCGTGATCGTGTCGGGCAGGACGTTCGTATACCCGCGACCGCGCTGGGACAACGGGACGCCGCGGTAGAGACCGAGCAGGCCGGGTTGACCGGGTGGCGGGAGGTCCTCGACCTGCACCGTCACGTTGTCCATCGTCTGGAGCACCCAGGCGGGCAATCCGTCCAACGCCTCGCCCACCAGCTCCTCGAACCGCTCGCGCGTGATGTCGACACGTGGCACGACCGCATCGTCCCAGGTCGGCTACATTCGGCCCATGCCCGGCGGGCTCCGCACCGACCTCTACGAGCTGAACATGGCGGTGAGCTATCTCCGTCGCGGCATGAAGGGGCCGTCCACGTTCAGCCTGTACGTCCGGAAGCTCCCGAAGCATCGAGGGTTCCTCGTTGCCGCCGGTCTCCAGGATTGCCTGGACTTCCTCGAGGAGTTCTCGTTCGACGACGATGACCTGCGCTACCTGGGCTCGATCGGCTTCGACGATCGAGCCCAGGCGGACCTCGCGGGCATCCGATTCGACGGCGAGGTCTGGGCGGTCCCCGAGGGGACGATCGTCCACGCGGACGAGCCGATCCTGGAGGTCACCGCGCCGATCGCGGTCGCCCAGCTGGTGGAGACCGCCCTGCTCAACCGGATCACTTTGCACACGACGCTCGCGTCGAAGGCCGCCCGCTACGTGCTCGCGGCCGAAGGCCGCGACCTCGTGGACTTCTCGTTCCGTCGGACCCACGGGATGGATGCCGCGATGGCCGCCGCACGGAGCTCGGCGATCGTCGGGTTCGCGGCGACGTCGGACGTGGCCGCGGCGCGAGCGTACGGATTGCAGGTCGCCGGGACGATGGCGCACTCCTTCATCGAGGCGTTCCCGTCGGAGGAGCTCGCCTTCCGGTCGTTCGCGGAAGACCACCCGACGAGGACGACGTTCCTGGTGGACACGTACGACACCCTGAACGGCGTCCGGACCGCGATCGCGGTGGCGCGAGAGCTCGGCATCACGGATCGGGTCGGGATCCGATTGGACAGCGGCGACCTGGACAACCTGGCGCGCGCCGCCCGCGCGATCCTCGACGACGAGGGCTTGAAGGACGCGCGGATCTTCGCGAGCGGCGGGCTCGACGAGATCGAGGTCGCCGAACTGGTCCACGGGGGTGCACCGGTCGATGCGTTCGGGATCGGGACCCAGATGGGCGTGTCGGCCGACGCCCCGTACCTCGATACGGTCTACAAGCTCGTGCAGTACGACGGCCGCCCCTCCATGAAGCTCTCCACGGCGAAGGCGAGCCCGCCAGGCCCGAAACAGATCTGGCGGAGCGGCGGTGAGGAAGGCGACGTGCTCGGTCTCCGCGACGACGATCCGCCGGCGTACGGATGGGAGCCACTGCTCGAGCCGGTGATGCGCGACGGTCGCCGCCTCCACCCGGATCCCCCGCTCCGGCGACTGCAGCATCGGTTCCAGGACGAGCTGGTCCGTCTCCCGACGAAAGCACGGCGACTGTCCCATCCCGAGCACGTGCTGGTGGGTCACTCACCGTCGCTCGCCGCGCTCATCGTCCGCACGCAGGCCGATGCGCTGGTCCGCGCGGGGCTCGGCGAGCCACGCGGCAGCGACTGAATGATCTAGGCGGTCGGCAGCCAGGCGTCGCGAGACGCCTCATATCGCGTGATGGCTTCGTCGTGTTGGAGCGTCAGCCCGATCTCGTCGAGCCCCTCCATCAACCGCCACCTCGTGAAGTCGTCGATCGCGAACGTCTCGTCGACCCCGGGCGCGCTGACGGTCCGTGCGTCCAGATCGACGACGATCCTGGTCGTCGGGTCGTCGAGGACCGCGTCCATGAGCGCGCGCACCGACTCCTGCGCGAGCTCGACCGGGAGCAGGCCGATCTTCAGCGAGTTGTTCCGGAAGATGTCGGCGAAGCTCGGAGCGATCATCGCGCGGAACCCGTAGTCCTCGATCGCCCACACGGCGTGCTCGCGGCTGGACCCGGCCCCGAAGTTGGGCCCGGCGAGGAGGATCGACGCCCCCGCGTAGCGCTCGTCGTTGAAGATGAACGCAGGGTCCTTGCGCCATTCGTCGAACAGGAAGGGCCCGAACCCCGCTCGCTCGACCCGCTTGAGGTACTGCGCCGGGATGATCTGGTCGGTGTCGACGTCGGCGCGGTCGAGCGGGAGCGCCGTGCCCTCGACCCGGGTGACGGGCTCCACGATCAGAGATCCTCCGGGCGGGTGAAGTGGCCGGCGATCGCCGTCGCCGCTGCGACCCGCGGGCTCACCAGATGGGTCCTGCCCCCCTTGCCTTGGCGCCCCTCGAAATTGCGGTTGCTCGTGGAAGCGCTGCGGTCCCCCGGCCCCAGGATGTCGGGGTTCATCCCGAGGCACATCGAGCAGCCCGCCCCACGCCACTCGAAGCCCGCGGCCTGGAAGACGTCGTGCAGGCCCTCTCCTT